>DAISKN010000025.1:0-20416 GCA_036820975.1 Acidobacteriota bacterium
TGGATAGACGGCGTCGAACTCGATGTCCCGAGCCTGCGCGACGCCGACGAGCACCGTGTTCCCCGGATACCAGGTGGACTCGGGCGCGCGACCACCCTCGGTTCCGGTCACGACGAACTGATGCCCGTGAAGGTGGATGGGATGGTGATCCATTCCGAGGTTGACGATGCGGATGCGCACGCGGCTTCCCTGCCGCGCCAGAAGAGGCGTCGTCGAAGGCCCCGAGACGCCGTTGAACGTGAGCCAGTTGAACTCCATCCCCGCGGTGTTCGGCACGGTGCTGCTTGGCAGGATGGCCCAGCCCTGGAGGATGATCCCGTAGTCGTGATCGACCGCGGGTCGATGCGGGGTCCTCGGGTGGATGAGGAACATCCCGATGAGCCCCATCATCTCCTGCATCGCGCCGTGCGCGTGGTAAAAGTACGTCCCCTCCTGATGAAGGGTGAACTCGTACACGAACCGGCCGCCCGGAGGCACCGGCGGCTGGCTGATGTAGGGGACCCCGTCCATCTCGATGGGGACCTCGAGACCGTGCCAGTGGATCGTCGTCGATTCCGGCAATCGGTTCTCGAAGACGATCCGCACGCGGTCGCCCTCGTTTACCTGGATCGCGGGACCCGGCGATGTCCCGTTGTAGCCCCAGACGTCCATCGTCTTGAACGGAACGATCCGCCTCTTCACCGGCTCGGCGATCAAGTGGAACACCTTCACTCCGTTCTCGAGGGTGTGAGGCAAGATGGGCAAATCCGGCGTCACCACCGCGGATGCCGACTCCTGCCGCGCGGCGCGAACCCTGCCGGTGGTTGCGATGGTCGTCCCCGCGAGCGCCGCGCCCTGCAGGAACTGTCGTCTCGATGCTTTCATTGCGATTCCTCCCGATTCGAACGACCTCAATTTCAACACCCCGGGGTCCCCTAAGCGCTCGAACGATGAAGGGTGCCCGAGAATGCATGCGCACCCTGCACGAGCGGAGCGTTCGCCTTCGCGCGAAGCGCTTCGGCGAAACCGCGCCTTAGCCCGAAGGGCGGAGGCGGGAGCACGGCGCGAACGCGCCGTGGACGCCGGGGCCGTGGGGGTGGGCCCCACGGCACTAATGGACGTCAGTGAGGAATCAAATACGGAGAACGGAGCTTCGCTGCCGAGGCGGGGGGACGTAGTGAACCAGGCCGTGGAAGGCCGCCGCGTGGAACGATGCGTGGTCGCGGGCGATCGCCGGGGTTTCGAGATGCGCCGGCGCTTCCTCCATCGTCAGCGCCGCGACCAGACCTCGATCCTTGACGACCGGCTTCAGATGCCCGTGCAATTCACAGCCTCGCTCGGAGGGCTCGGTGCCATGTGGACCGCCACAGTGCTCGGACGGGGCTTCGAGCTGCGCGGGAATACACGCCGTGGTGCAGGCCGAATCGAGCAGGAGCGCCAGGACGAAGACGAACGCCACGGCCCATTCTACTCCGGAGGCCGGGTTAGAATGGAGTCATGAGCAAAGCATTCATTCTGGAAGCCGTTCGAACTCCACGGGGGCGGGGCAGGGCGGGAAAGGGCGCCCTGAGCGGGATTCATCCCCAGGTTCTCCTGGCACAGACCCTCCAGGCACTGGCGTCGCGGAGCGGCGTCGATCGCAAGGATGTCGACGACGTCGTCATCGGCTGCGTGAGCCAGGCGGGAGAGCAGGGAGCCAACATCGCGAGAAACGCGCTCCTCTTCGCCGACTGGCCCGACGAGGTCACCGGCGTGACTCTGAACCGCTTCTGCGGGTCCGGACTCCAGGCCGTGAACTTCGCCGCCATGGGCCTCATGTCGGGCCAGCAGCAGGTCGCGGTCGGAGGGGGCGTCGAGAGCATGTCGCGCTGCCCCATGGGCTCCGACGGCGCCGGCATCGACGGGGAGAACGAGCTCCTGCGCGAGAAGGTCCACCAGGTGCCGCAGGGAATCAGCGCGGACCTCATCGCCACTCTCGAGGGGTTCTCCCGCGAGGATCTGGACCGGTTCGCGCTCGCTTCTCAAACGAAGGCGGAGGCCGCGCGCAAGGACGGCCGGTTCACCAAGAGCCTGGTTCCGGTGAAGGATCCTCGAACCGGACAGGTCGCGCTCGAGAGGGACGAGCATCCGCGCGCGGACACGACGCTCGAGGGCCTCTCCGGCCTCGCTCCGGCGTTCGCGGAGATGGGCGCGAAGCTCGACTCGATAGCGCTCCGGCGATACCCCGAGATCGATTCCATCCGCCACGTCCATACGGCGGGAAACTCGAGCGGAATCGTCGACGGCGCTGCCGCCGTGCTTCTCGCCTCGGAAGACTACGTGAAGGCGCACGGGCTCGAGCCCCGCGCGCGCGTCCGCTCGACCGCGACCCATGGCGCCGAGCCCGTCATCATGCTGACCGCTCCCGCTCCCGCCTCGGAGCGCGCGCTGAAGAAGGCGGGGATGTCGGCTTCGGACATCGATCTCTGGGAGATCAACGAGGCCTTCGCCGCCATTCCCCTGCAGACCATCCGTAAGCTCGGCATCGACCCCGAGAAAGTCAACGTCAACGGGGGAGCGATCGCCCTCGGTCATCCCCTGGGCGCGACGGGCGCGGTCCTGCTGGGCACGGTTCTCGACGAGCTCGAGAGAAGCAACAAAGCAACCGCTCTCGTGACGCTCTGCATCGGCGGTGGGATGGGCATCGCCACCGTCATCGAGCGAGTCTGAGTACCTGGTGTAAGAAGGGGGATGTGGAGATAGGGGGGATGTGGAGATGAATCCACCCCTTATCCCCCCGGTCTCCCCATCCCCCTTCTTATTTGTTCTTTGCGCCTTTGCGTCTTCGCGCCTTTGCGCTAAAACTCCTCCCTACCTCGACCTAAGGCAAGGCCTCGTATATCGCGCGCTGGAAGTCTCCCGCGACGTCGTGGCCTTCCGGCAGGCGGAGCTGGGACAGAAAGATCCCGACGAGATCGTTCTCGGGATCGATCCAGAAAAGCGTGTGGTAGAAGCCGGACCACCCGAAAGTGCCCCGTCCGCCTTCTTCGTCTGACGACATCTTGACCGAGAGGCCCAATCCGAAGCGGAACTTGGGCTCGATACCGAGGTCGCCACCCATGTCAAGATCCCCGATGTGGTTCTCGGTCATGAGCGCGACCGTCTCCGGTTTCAGGATGCGGACCGAGTCCAGCTCGCCGCCGTTCTGAAGCATTCGCGCGAAGCGGAAGTAGTCCGGCGCGGTCGAGGCCAGACCTCCTCCTCCCGAAAAGTAGGTCCGCGGACCCCTGAAGTGGAACGTCGTCGAGAACGTGAGGTGTCCTTCGGTAATCGGTTCGTCGGGCAGCCGGCGGAGTCCTTCCGTTTCCGACCACGAATACACGGCGGCCATTCGCCCGGCTTGATCTCCGGGAGGGAAAAAGCTCGTGTCCTTCATCCCGAGCGGCCCGAAGATCCGCTCGAGCAGGAAAGCGTCGAGGCTCTTACCGGATGCGACTTCCACCACCCTCCCCAGGACGTCGGTGTTGAGGCCGTAGGTCCATCGCTTTCCCGGCTGGTGCAGGAGCGGAGCTCCCGCGAGTCGCCTCACTCCGTCTTCGATCGTGCCGTCGGTCTCGACCAGGCCGTCGGACACTCCCGCCTCACGGTAAAGGGTGGCGATGGGCTCGAGGCCGATGAAGTTATAGGAGATTCCCGAAGTGTGGGTCAGGAGGTCTCGAATCGTGATCTCGCGCGCCGCTTCCACGGTATCGCGAGAACCGTCGCCCTCGAGCACGCGCGCGCTCCCGAACTCGGGGATGAATTTCGAGACCGGATCCTCGAGGGCGATCCGGCCCTCGTCGAAGAGAATCATGACGGCGACGCTGGTGATGGGCTTGGTCATCGAGGCGATCCGGAACAGTGTGTCCTCCGCCATCGGCGTTCCCGCTTCGCGATCCGCCATGCCCACGGCGTCGAATGACAGTATCTCGCCTCCGCGGGCGACGAGCCCCACCGCGCCGGCGACCCGTCCCTCCGCGACCGCCGTCTCGAGGAAAGAACGAACGAGCGCCTGGTCGAAGGAGGGCGCCTCCACCTCCTGCACCGCCGGCGCGCAGGCGATCGCCGAGAGCAGGAGCGCGAGACCGAGACGATTCGTTATCTTCATGGTGCCGGATCCTAGCCGAGATCGCGGATCCTGGTGTAAGAAGGGGGATACGAGGATATGGAGCTTCGGGAGATACGGGAACAGGGCCATCCCCCTGCCCCCCCAATCTCCCTTGTCCCCCTTCTTACACTCTTCTCCGGGCTTCTTGGACTCGGCGTCGCGTTCTGGGGCCTGTTCCACGACGTCGGGTTCATCGCGCAGCCGTTCTACGCGTTCGCCTGGTGGAGCACCATTCTCACCCTCGACGGGCTCACGGCGCTGCGCCGGAAGAGCTCGATCCTGACGTCGAGGCGAGAGCTCCTGCTCCCTCTCCTGGTCTGGTCGGTGACGTTCTGGTTCCTCTTCGAGCTCCTGAACCTCAGGTTCCAGAACTGGTACTACGTCGGCGTCTTCGCCGGAGAAACGGGAGCCGACCTGGTGAAGGGGGCTCTCTTCGGCACCGTCGCGTTCGCGACCGTGTTCCTGGGAATGTTCGAGACGTTCGACGCCCTCGGGGGACGAAGAATCGATTCGAGACCGCGGCCGCTTCCGCGATGGCTGCCGAATACGATTCAGGCAGTCGGGGCGCTCATGATCGCCCTCGCGATCCTCTTCCCTCGCTATCTCGCTCCCCTCGTGTGGGGCAGCGTCACATTCCTCCTCGATCCCGTGAACTATCGCCGCGGAGCCCGCTCGCTTCTCGCGGATCTCGAGGCCGGAAGCTTCCGCACCATCGCGCGGCTGCTGCTCGCGGGGCTCGTCTGCGGGCTTCTCTGGGAGAGCTTCAATTACTTCGCGCCCCAGAAATGGATCTACACCGTGCGCGGCCTGGAAGCGCTGAAGCTCTTCGAGATGCCCCTTCTCGGATTTCTCGGATTTCCGGCGCTCGCTCTCGACGCCTTCTCGTTCTTCGCCTTCGTTTCGCACGGGCTCCACGGAAACCGCACCTGGGAGAACCCCGAGGACGTTTCGCAGAAGCTCGAGCTCCGGAAAGCGCTTTCCGCCCCGGCGTTCACCGCGACGCTCCCTCTCCACTTCGGTTTGTGGGCCGCGGTCTCGTTCTTCACACAATTCGTGAACGTGGGCTCGGTCGAGCTCGAGCTTCGCGACCTGAGGACTCTTTCGCCGGAGTCCGCACTGGAGCTGGAGCCGCGGGGAATCGCGCGGCCGCTTCAGCTCCTGCGCGCGATCGAGGACCCCGAGCGGCGGGAGAGCCTCGGCCTCGCGGACGACGATCTTCGAGCCGTGGAGACCGAGATCCGCTTTCTCACTCTCAAGGGCATCGGCTGGCATCACGGGGAGCTGCTGCGGCAGGCGGGGATCGAGAGCGTCGACGAGCTCGCCCTCGCCGATCCCGACGAGCTCTACCGTACGATCGAGCGGGCGCGCGGCGCCGCGAGGTTTCCCGCCCTTCGCCCCGAGATGGTTCGGGTCTGGGTCGACGCGGCCCGCTCGCGGAATCCAAGGTAGACTCGCACCGGTGGGATCGATGGACAGCCCTACGGTCACCGTCCGCGGTAAGGCTACCGCTCTGGCGCAGGAGATCGAGGTCGGACGTCACCGTCTCGCGGCCGACGAGCCGAGGTCTCTGGGAGGCACCGACACCGGACCGAACCCCTACGATCTCCTGCTCGCCGCGCTCGGCTCCTGCAAGTCGATTACCGTCACGATGTACGCGCGCCGCAAGCAGTGGCCGCTCGAGTCCGTGACCGTCCGACTGCGGCACGAAAAAGTCCACGCGGAAGACTGCGAATCCTGCGAGAGCAAGGACGTGCTCCTCGACCGCATCGAGTGCGAGGTGGAGCTCTCCGGCCCGCTCACCGCCGAGCAGCGGGCGCGGCTCCTCGAGATCGCGAACCGATGCCCGGTGCATCGCACGCTCACCTCCGAGATCGACATCGAAAGCCGGCTCGTCTGAACCGTGACGAACCTCGCTTCGACCGCCGCCGTCGAACGATGCGCGAGCGGTCTCGCGCGGACTCCGACGTTCGACGCTGTCCAGGGCCGCCTCTCGACCCTGGGCGGCCTCGCGGTCCAGCGCCTGCTCCCCCGCAGCCGGCGACGGTTGGTCGGACCGTGGTGGTTCCTGGACTCGGTTCGTGCAGGCAGGCGCCTCGACGCGCCGCCGTTCGTCGCCCGGCCGGGCGCAATATAATGACCGGCGCCCAGGCTTTGCGACGATGCGTGACCTTTCCACCAGCGGTATCCTGTTCTTTCTGCTGACCTCTGCGGTCGCGCACCCGGCGCAGCAGGACCAGGAGCCACCGAGCACCCGCGAGGAGCTGATGCGCCGTCTACGGGAGGAGAAGCGCGGTGCCCTTCGCCCGTACGCGCCCAACCGGGTCGAAGAACAGTTCCTCAAGATCGACAAGGCCGAGAACCCCGCGATCCTCGATCTGAACTGGAAAGGCTTCTATCCCCGCGTCGCCTGGCCGAGCCGCGGATCGGGCGCCGCCCTGGGAGCGCGTTACTGGCAAAGGGACGTCCTGGGCCCGCTCGACGTCGCCGGAGCCGCGTTCTACTCGTGGCGGCGATATCAGCACTATGACGTGCAGTTCGGGCTCATGCCGCACAAGGGAAGCCAGATTCCCCAGCGGTCGTGGCGCGGCGACGACCTGTACGAGATCGGCGACGTCAGGCCGGGATTCCCCCGGTTCCCGCTCTACGCGACCTTTCGCTACCGCGATCTCCCGCAAGAAGACTTTTACGGCCTCGGGTCCGAAGCCTCGCTGGACAAACGGACCACCTACCGCCACGAAGAAACCCGGGCCTACTTGAGGACCGGTCTACAGTTCACGAAGAACTTCGCCTGGATCGTCGAGGGCGGCTACCAGTGGAACTCGCTGGGACCGGGAACGACTTCGAGCTTTCCGACGACCGACTTCGAGTTCGACGACACCGGCGCCCCGGGCCTGGCGAGCCCGCCCGACTACGTTCGACTCTCGACGCAGCTCTTCTTCGACTTCCGCGATGAGCCGGGGAACCCTCACAAGGGATGGATGCTCGCCGTCATCGGCGAGCGATTCCTCGACCGCACCCGGGATTCTTTCAGCTTCGACCGGATCGGTTTCGACGCGCGGGGTTTTCTGCCTCTCGGAAGCCCTCAGAGGATCCTGGCGCTTCGGGCCGCGCTCCTCGGCGACCACACCGCGGAGGGGAATCGAGTCCCGTTCTTCATGCAGGAGTCTCTCGGGGGAAGCCATACCCTCCGCGGTTTCGACAGCTTCCGCTTCCGGGGGGAGAGAGTCGAGCTCTACCAGCTCGAGTACCGCTGGGAGCCGACGACTTTCTGGGAGCTCGCCCTGTTCACCGACGCCGGCTCAGCCGCTCGCGAAGGGTTGGCCTTCGAGGATCTCGTGTGGGACTGGGGCTTCGGGATGAGGTTCAAGACGTACCGCGACGTGCTGCTGCGCTTCGAGATCGCCTTCAGCGAAGAGACCACGCGGTATTACATCCGGAGCTCGACCTCCTTCTGAACATGCACAGACTGGCAGCTCTGATCGCCCTGCTGGCGGCACCCGCTTCGGCGCAGAAGTTCTATCCCGACGATCCGATTCTCGTGGACAAGGACGATCTGCCGATCGACAAGCCGGGAGAGATCGAGCTCTCCCCCACCTACGACGTCCTCGAGAAGACGTTCGCGCCCCTCGATCCGGACGCCGAGATTCCGCGGGCGATGAACGTGAACACCCTCGGGGAGGTTCCGGACTCGAGCTGGTTCCAGAACCGCATCGGATCGCGCGAGATGAGTCTCCAGGAGCTCGCTTCCGGACCCTCGGAGATGGGAAGACCGGTACTCCCGTTGACGGTGATCGCCGGAAAATCGACCGGCATCAGCCCGGGCTTCACCGTTCGCGACGCCTCGGGGAGAATCTACTTCGTGAAGTTCGACCCGCATCCGCACCCGAACCTCTCGACCGCGGCGGAGGTCATCGGGAAGAACTTCTTTCACGCGATCGGCTACAACGTTCCCGAGTCGTACATCGTCTACCTCCGCTCGGGAGACCTGACCATCGATCCCGGGGCCCGGGTCAAGGTCAAGGGGGCGAAGCAGGTTCCCATGGAGCCTGTGTTCATCGAGACGATGCTCGAGACCTCGGCCCACCACCCCGACGGAAGCACCCGGGCGGTCGCGAGCCTCGCGGTGAAGGGCGAGGTGCTGGGCCCTTTCCGGTTCCACGGAACGCGCCCCGACGATCCCAACGACATCGTGCCCCACGAGCATCGCCGCGAGCTTCGGGGCTATCGGGTGTTCTGCGCCTGGCTCAATCACGACGACTCGCGCGCCATCAACACCCTCGACGCCTACGTCGGCGAAGACGGAACCGGCCACGTCCGCCATTACCTCATCGACTTCAGCTCGACGCTCGGGAGCGGCTCCGACTATCTCCGGAGAATCGCGCCTCAGGACCCCAGGGCGGGATACGAGTACATCGTGGACTTCGAGCCCATCTGGAGGGCGTTCTACACCCTGGGAATCTCCGACCGCGCCTGGCGGCGGATTCCCTACGCTTATCCACAGTACGCGGAGGCGGGGAGGATCGAGTCCCGGTACTTCGAGCCCGCGAAGTGGAAACCCGAGTACCCGAACCCGGCGTTCGACCGCATGCTGGCCGACGACGCCTTCTGGGCCGCGAAGATCGTGGCGCGGTTCACCGATGAGGCCGTGCGCACCATCGTCTCCACGGGAGACTTCCTTTCCAAAGACGCGGAACGCTACCTCGCGGATATCGTCATCGAGAGGCGCGACAAGACCGTCGCCCACTATTTCCGACAGCTCAATCCGCTCGACGGATTCTCCGTGGAGGACGCCCTGGCGTTCCGGAACCTGGGCGTGGAGCGCGGCCTGGGGGAAGTCTCGGGCTACGAGTACGAGTGGTTCTCCTTCGATAACGGGACGGGGGAGCTCGCTCCCCTCGGAGCCCGGGGCCGGACCCCGTCGCCGAGGATTCCTCTCCCTGAGGGCGAAGCGCTATACCTCATGGTGCGGATTCGAACCGAATCCGGAACCGAGCCCTCCTGGAACAAAGCGGTCGATGTCTACCTGAGGGCGGGCAGCGTCGTGGGGATCGAGAGAGAGCTCTGAAGTGAGCGACGCCGATCTCTTCTACCGCTTCGGGTTCGCGCTCGCCGTCGGCTTTCTCGTGGGACTCCAGCGCGAGTTCTCCGTCAAGGGCACGGAAGCGCCGACGTTCGCCGGAGTTCGCACCTTCAGCCTTCTCTCGCTCAGCGGATGCACGGCGGCGTTCGCGGCGGAGACGGCACGCTCTCCGGCACTCCTGGCGGTATTCCTCGGCGTCGTGGGCGCCCTGGTCATCGCCTCGTACTTCGTGATCGCCCGGAAGGGCGACGTCGGAAGCACGACGGAGGTGGCGGCTCTCATCACGGTGCTGAATGGAGCTCTGTGCTTCTGGGGAATGCTGGAGCTCGCCGCTGCCATCGGCGTCGCGACCACCGTGGTCCTCTCCGCGAAGCTCCCGCTCCAGAAGCTCGTCGAGAAGCTGACGACCGAGGACCTGATGGCCACGCTGAAGTTCGGCGTGGTGACGGCTATCGTTCTTCCGGTGCTTTCCCGGGAGCCACTTGGCCCTCCCCCGTTCGACGTCCTGGTCCCCCACGAGCTCTGGCGCATGGTGGTGCTCATCTCGGCCATCGGCTTCATCGGCTACGTGCTCATCCAGATCGTCGGCTCCAGACGGGGTATCGGGCTCACCGGGCTCCTCGGGGGCATGGTGTCCTCGACGGCGGTAACCCTGTCCTTCTCCCAGAAGAGCCGGGATGAGCCTCGTCTGGGGAGACCGTTCGCCCTCGCCATCGTCATCGCCTGGACGATGATGTTCGCGCGGATTCTCGTCGTGGTCGCGGTCATCAATCGGGAGCTCCTCCAGGCGCTCTGGCTCCCCCTGGCCGCCGCCGGGGCCGCCGGCGCCGCCTACGCCGCCTGGCTTCACTTTTCGGATCGCGCTTCGCCCGAGACCCCGATGAGCTTTTCGAACCCCTTCGAGGTCGGTCCCGCGCTCCGGTTCGGTCTGCTGTATGCGGTGGTGCTGCTGGTGTCGAGGGCGGCCCAGCTCGAGTTCGGCGACCGGGGGGTGCTCCTTTCGGCGCTCGTCTCCGGAGTTGCCGACGTGGACGCTATCACGCTCTCGCTCGCCGAGCTCAGCCGCCCGGGCCAGGGACTCGGCCTGCAGGCGGCGGCGCAGGGAGTGGTGGTGGCGGCGATGGCGAACACCGCGCTGAAAGGGGGGATCGTCCTCGCAACCGCCTCCTCGTCGCTGCGGCGCTGGATCTGGCCCGCGGTGCTCGCGGTCCTGGCCTGCGGCCTGATTCTCACCTTCGTATGACTGAAAATCGGTTGCAACCAACGGCGTTAAGCGTTATTGTCCCAAACCGATGGAGACCGGCCACTTCCTTCGGGCATGGGGCCGTATCCTGACCGGATACCACCCCGCGCTCTCCATCGAGATCACGAAGGAATGTCCCCTGTCCTGCCCCGGATGCTATGCATTTCAACCCGAGCACCTCGGCGGCGCCTCACTGACGTCGGTCACCGACTTCAAGGGAGACGACCTCGTCGAAAAGGTGATCGCGCTCGTCTCCGAGCGACGCCCTCTGGTCGTCTATTTCGTGGGAGGCGAGCCTCTGGTTCGCTTTCGCGAGCTCTCCGAGATCATCCCCCGCCTCGAGGAGAAGAAGGTTCACGTGCGGGTGGTGACGAGTGCGGTGCGGCAGATTCCCCGGGAATGGGCCGGCGCCAGGCTCGTCGGAGTAGTGGTGTCGGTCGACGGCCTGCAGCCGGAGCACGACGTGCGGCGAAAGCCCGCGACCTACGAGCGGATCCTGAAGCACATCGAGGGACATCGCGTCATCATCCATTGCACGGTGACGAGCCAGATGATGAAGCGCGACGGCTACATCGAGGAGTTCGTGGACTTCTGGAGCCGTCGCGTCGAGGTGAGGGGGATCGAGGTCAGTTTCTTCACACCCCAGATCGGTGAGACGAGCCCGGAGATCCTGACGCCGGAGATGCGCCAGAGGGCGGTGTCGGTTCTCTGCTCCCTGGCGCCCCGTTACCGGAAGCTGGTGCTGAACGACTACATCCTGAAAGCCTATTTGAACCCGCCCCGGAATCCCTCGGAGTGCATCTTCGCCAACATTACCCATTGCCTTTCCCCCGATCTGGAAGCCGTCGTCTCTCCGTGCCAGTTCGGCGGCAACCCCAATTGCAGCGAGTGCGGCTGCCTTGGCTCGATCGCCATGCACGCCGTCGGGGCGCGCCGGCTCCCGATCGGTGTGAAGATAGGAAGCATTTTCAAGGCGTCCCACCGGGTGGGGCGTTGGGTTGGTGGGATTCGGGCGGCGCAGAGACCGATCTCCCCGGCGGGTGATGCACAGCTGACGTCTGATAGCTGACGATTGATAACTGTTTTTACTCTTCCAACTTGTCCGCCAGCTCCACGAACCGGTCGATGAACTGATCGATCTTGTCCGCCATCTCGGTCTCGATCTGCGTGAACTCGCAGCCGAGCCCCTTCCGGAGCTGCGGCGGCGGGTTGTCCGAGTCCTGCGTGCGCCAGCGCACGACGACCATGGCGTCGACCTGGCCGAGCTGGAAGGGAAGGAAGAAGCGAAGGCGGAACTCCTCCCCCATCGGGAAGTCTTCGTTGGTCGAGAGGAACACCCCTCCCCGGCTCAGGTTCAGCACATAGCCCTGTCCGACGCGCTCCCCCTTCTTGTAGACCGCGCCGATAGTGAGGGGGCTCACCCGGAGCATGCGCTCCATCTGCTTGGGCCCGGCGAATGCGCTCTGGGCCGAAGGTCCGTCACTCATGTCTGGCCATCTCACGCATGGGCGTTCGGAGCGTCCTGAGAGTCGTGCGTCGGGTCGTCGACGAGACCGGAATCGACCCCGCTCAGCCTCCGCTGGAGCAGCTTGTTCTCGAGCGCCATGCCCGCCTGGGCGATGAAGAGCTCGAGCCCGCCGAGGTCCCCGAGAGCCCGGCCGCTCGCGGCGTTGTCTCCGTAGAGAAGGAGGAGAGTCGCGCGGTTGTAGAGGAGCGGGATGAGAACGGCTTCCCTGGCCCGTCCCCGGCCGATGGTTTTGAACATCGGCTGCTCGAGAGACGCCAGCTCGCTCGACAGGCGATAGGCGGAGCCGCGGCGCACCGCCTCGGCAAAGGTCGGGTTGCGCCCGATCTCTATCGTCATCTTCTGCGCCGTCTCCGAGCATTCCGTCGCAGAGCGTCCCACTCCGAAGGCCGCGAGGCCGCGGGCGGCGTCGCCCTTGACCACGAACAGTACGCCGCGCTCCAGGAATCTCGCGGCCACCTCCATCACCAGGCGGGAGACGTCGGTCGACGCTCCCGGCTCGACGAGCTTCTTCGTCATCGAAGCGAGAAAATCCAAGCGAGCGGAATCCTCCGGCTCGGCCTCGACCGCGCGCCCGTTTCCCTCCGGGGCATGATCCTCCTGAAGCTTCTCCAGCTGCTCGGAGATCGTCGATGCGAAAACGCGAAGGTCCTGGACGTAGAGCGCGGCGTCGATCTTGCTCAGCGTCGGCTTGTGCACCAGGCGCCGGATACCGAGCTCCTTGGCCCTCATCTTCGCTTTCTCCGAGAGCGTCTCGGTCATCAGAAGCACCGGAATCCCCGGGTGGCTTCTGTGGACGCGGCGGATGAGCTCGAAGCCCCCGAAGAAGCTGCGCTCGGTCGAAGTCGGCATCTTGAGATCGACCACCACCATCACCCGCTCCCCGGCGGCCGCGCGATCCTGGACGATGCCGGCGCCGGCGGCGGGGTTCGATGCGGTGAATACCCGGTAGCCTTTCTTCGCGAGCTCCTCGCTCACGACCTCCCGCACCGGCGCCTCGTCGTCCACCACCACGACCGTGACCCGGACCTGGGACGCCGGCGGACCTGCCGGGGCGGCATCCGGGGACTTCACCGCACGGCTCGGCGCCGGCTTCGAAGGCGGAGGCTCCGCAACGGCATGCGGCGCCTTCAGGGGCGGCGGAACCCTCTCTTCTCGGCCGAGGGCCGCGGACGGAGGCTCGCCGGGCAGGTCGCCCTGGAACGCCAGCTCGAGGAGCGACGTCGCCTCGCGCCTCTCGTTGTCGATCTCGACGGCGAGGTCGAGGAGCAGCTCCTGGGCGTCGAGACCGTCCGGAAGGAGGAACGGCTGGATGCGAACTCCCCCGAACTCCTCGGAGGTCGGGTCCGCCAGCTCGAACTGGAAATGACCTTCCCGCAGGCTGCCGAGCTCGCGCAGCGAGACCTCGATCTGCTCGCGGATGAGGGGGATCGTCACCTTCTCGGGGTGGCGGACGAGCTCTTCCAGGGCCGCGAGCGTGGACCAGGAGTAGGAGAACAGGACCCGGCCCTCGCGAAGCACCACGGCGCCGCGGCCCTTGGTCGCGGCAATCCGGAGAAAGCCGCTCTTGCGCGAGAACGCGATGATCTGCAGCATGTCGAGCAGCGGCAGATCCTCGAGACGGCCTTTGAGTCCCATGGGTGATTGAACCGACGATGCGTCCGGAGGACGGCTCTCAGTCCAGGAGCTCCTTCACCAGGCTCACCAGCTTCGGCCCGGATATCGGCTTGGTGAGATAGGCGTTCGCGCCCTGGGCCATGCCTTTGTCGCGGGCCTCTTCCTCACCCTGAGTGGTGATGACGATGATCGGGAGCTTCGGTTCCCGGTGCTGCGAGCGGATGTAGGAGATCAGGTCGAGGCCGTTCATCTGCGGCATGTTGATATCGGTCAGCACGCAGTCGACGGGCTCGACGCTGAGCTTGTCCACCGCCTCGCGTCCGTTCGCGACCTCGACGATGCGGTAGACCCCCTCTTTCTTGAGAGTGAGCGAGATGAGCATCCTCGTCGTCGCCGAGTCGTCGACGACCAGAAGGTTCTTGGTAGACATAGATACTCCTGGGCTACCGGGATTTCATGAGGTGCATGAAACCCTCGATGGTCTTCAGTTTCCGGTCCATGGTGCTGTGGAGGCGCGCCGAGACGAGGGCGCTCGCCGCGTGCGCCGCCACCAGCTCGAGAATCTGATGGTCGATGGGCGAGAAGTTGGGCTTGTGACCCAGCAGCCGATAGATCACCACCACCCCCACCGTCTGGCCGCCGAGCTTCAGCGGAAGGGTGGCGAGCGGGAGGTGGGCCCTCTTTTCGGCCTCGCTCTTGGGAACGAAGTAGAAGGACTCGCCCGTGCGGGCCACGTCGCCGATGATGCCTTCGCCCACCGGAAGCGTTTCCTTCGGGAGCCGCTCCCGGATGCCCTCGCCGGCGAGAACGTGCAGATGCTTTTTCTCCCGGTCCAGCACCAGGAGCCCGAACTCCTCGGCGCCTACCATCTCCGCCAGGATCTCGGTGATGATATGCTTCACCTCGTCGAGATCGAACGTGGCGTGCAGCCTCTGGCTCGCCACGTACAGGTTCGTCAGGGCCTCGTTCTGCTCCTGGATCTCCACGTACATGTTCGCGAACTCGCGGTTCTCTTTTTCGAGCTGCTCGAGCCGAGTCCGGAGCTCCGAAAGCGCGGTGATGAGCGCCTTCTCTCCTCCGCTCGCCTGCATCGCGAGTCCTATCTCGAGGTCCGCGACCTGGCGCTCGAGCTCCGTGACCCGCTTCTGAAACTGGGCCTCTTCCGCGGCCTTGGAGTTCGTCTGGTGTTCTCGGGACATGGTCCTCTCCGTTAGCGCGTTTCCATCGCCACGTTGACGATGACCTCGCCGCAGGACGTCGAAAGGGGCACTACCAGGGTCTCCAGCTCCGAGTTCGATATCGTCACGTTGTCGCCGGCGATGAGCGTCGGCGGGGACACCCGGAGGTTGTGCCCGCGGTCGTTCAGGACGGTGATGGCTCTCCCGGTCATCATGCTCGCGAGCTCGGAGAGCGTGTCCTTCGCCAGGACTCCGAGATCGTTCTGCGATTCCTGGTTCATCTCGGTTGCTATGGCGAGCGCCGTTTCCCGGGACATGTCGAAGAGGACCCGGCCCTCGCCCTCCCCGGTGACGCCCACGATGGCGGTTACCCCGCGGCTCGAGACCGGAGCCGGGGACAGGCGGATCTTTCCGGCGTCGATTCGACCCGAGAGCACTTCTTCCAGGATCTCCCGCGCCGAGCTCACGAAAGGATTCACGAAGTCGTAACGCACTACACTTCTCCGAGGACGAAGCTCACCACCGAGGCCACCTGGAGGGGCTCGACGGGTTTGGTGAGGAAGTGTTTGGCTCCCGACTCCAGCGCCGCCTTGATCATCTCCTGATAGCCGTTCGAGCTCACCATGACGATCTTCGCCGAAGCGTCGCGGTGGATGATCCCCTGGACCGCTTCCACCCCCTCCATCTCGGGCATGGTGATGTCCATGAACACCAGATCGGGCTTGAGCTTCATGTACTGCTCTATGGCCTCCCGGCCGTTCGCCGCGGATCCCGCTTCCTCCCCCCCGACGGAAAGCAGGATCTTCTTCATGTTGCGGCGAGCGAACTCCGAATCGTCGACCACCAGGAACCGGAAGCTCGGAAGCCCCGGCGTCTCGGCTTTCATGCGATCCATGTGGATCCTCCCTGAGGATAGTGACGGTCCTCGAGAGCGTTCAGATACGCGCCCATTTCCGAGAGCGACAGGACCTTGTCGACCGCGCCCCTCTCGATGGCCGCCCGCGGCATACCGTAGACCACGGAGCTGGCTTCGTCCTGGGCCAGCGTGTGTCCTCCGGCGCCCCGAATCGCGAGAAGACCCTCGGCGCCGTCCTCTCCCATACCGGTCAGGATCATGCCCAGGGCGCGCGAGCCCACGTTTTTCGCCACGGATTGAAAGAGAACGTCCGCCGAGGGTCTGTGGCCCCGGACCGGTGGGGCGAACGAGAGCCGCACCAGGAGCTTTCCCGATGCGCGCACCACTTCCATCTGCCGCCCGCCGGGGGCCACGAACGCCACTCCCGAGGCCACGACGTCGCCGTCCTCGGCCTCGCGGACTCCGATGGAGGCGAGCTTCGACAGCCGCTCCGCGAACTGCCCGGTGAAGCCCTCGGGCATGTGCTGGACGATCAGGATCCCCGGACGATAGTCGCCCCGGATCTGGGCGAGGAGGAGCGACAGGGCGTTCGGACCTCCGGTGGATACGGCGATGGCGACGACCTCCGTCGCCGGCGCCTCCTTCGGCGCGGGCGCGCATAAAGAGCGGAGCTCCGGGGCCCGTAGCGCCGGCCTCCGGACCTTGGCCTTGGCCGCGGTCCGGATCTTCTGCACGAGATCGGCGCTCAGGCTGTCGAGAGGCGTCGTGAAGATGCGCTCGGGCTTGGTGACGAAATCGACCGCTCCCGCCGCCAGCCCCTCGAAGGTCGCCCGCGCCCCCTTGGACGTGTGGGCGGAAACGAGAATCACCGGGAGCTGAAAATCGTCGACGATGCGCTGGAGCGCCGTGCGTCCGTCCATCCGCGGCATCTCCAGATCGAGGGTCACCACGTCGGGCTTCGCCCGCTCGAGCTTCTCGAGAGCGAAGACGCCGTCCATCGCCGTCGCCACCACCTCGATGTCGTCGTAAGGCTCGAGCATCTTCACCAGCACTTTCCTCATGAACGCCGAATCGTCCACCACCAGCACCCGAATGGGTCTTCCATCAATGCCGCGGGGCCCCACCCCCTCGGCGCTCGCTTCAAGACTCGCTTCCGCCTCCGCCCTTCGGGCTTCGGCGGACCCGCCGGAGCCTCGCGAAGGCGGGCCGCTCGCGCTGCGCTCGGGCTTTTGACTCTCCGTCAACGAAGCACCTCGACTCTCCGGGACAGGCTCACATGCTTGTCGAGAATGCCCCGGGTGTGGAGGATCAGGACCACTCGTCCATCGCCGAGGATGGACGCCCCGGCGACGCCCGGGCTCCGCGCCAGCGGATCCTCGATGGGCTTCACCACGAGCTCCTGCTCCCCCAGCAACCCCTCGGCCACGAGCCCGACGCGGCGCTCCGCTTCCCCTACCAGGAGCACGAAGTCGCGGCCGTGGGCGGTGGACGGGCTCTCGCACTCCGGGAATCCGAGAGCCGCGCGCAGCGACACCAGCGGCACAACCTGATCGCGCCAGTGCAGCACCCCGTGCCCCAGAATGCTCGTAGCACGGTCCCGTGGAAGGCGCACGATCTCGAGGACGCCCGTCAACGGGATGGCGAACGCCTTCCCCGCGACCTCGACCAGGACCGCGCGTAGAATGGCGAGCGTCAACGGAAGGCGGATGAGAAACCGGGTTCCCTTCCCCGGCGCCGTCGAGAGCTCGATCACCCCTTTGAGGTTCTCGATCGACTCCCGTACGACGTCCATGCCGATTCCGCGGCCCGAGATATCGGATACCGTTTCCCGGGTGCTGAACCCGGGCTGGTAGATGGTGTTCAGGATATCGGAGGGCGTCATGGCGTCGAGCTGCGAAGGCTCGATGAAGCCGAGCGCCACCGCGCGCTCGCCCACCCGGGCGAGATCGATGCCTCGTCCGTCGTCCTCGACGACGACGTGCGCATGGTTGCCCTCGTAGAACGCGGCGAGCTTGAGCGTTCCCGTCGGCGGCTTCCCCGCGAGCTCCCGCTCCCGCGGGCTCTCGAGGCCGTGGTCGATGGCGTTTCGAACCAGGTGCAGCAGAGGCTCGCCCAGCGCGTCCACGATGCTCTTGTCGAGCTCCGTGAGTCCGCCCTGGATGTCGAGATCCACTTTCCTCCCCCGCGAGTGCGCGAGGTCCCGCACCACACGGGGGAACCGGCGGAACACGTGCTCCACCGGCACCATGCGAATCTTCAACACCGCCGCCTGGAGCTCCGTCATCGTTCGTTCGAGGAAACCGTTGGCGTCGCTCAGACGATCGGCGGCGGTTCCCTGCGCGTCTCCGCTCGAGAATTCGGACAGGGCCTGAGTCACCATGGATCGGCCGATGACGAGCTCCCCCACGAGGTTCATGATTCGGTCGATCTTGCTCACTTCCACGCGAAGCTGGTCCGAGACGACGGTGGCGGAGGCGGGAGCGGTTCGGGCGAAGGATCCCTCGTCGTCGGACTCGACCGGGGCGGGCTCGATGCGGGCTCCGGCAGTGAGCTTCTGCTCCCGGAGCATCACCCGCGCCGTGACTCCCGGCACCTTGGCCGCGCGCCGGATCTCCTCTTTTCCGTTCGAGGCTTCCAGATCGACGACCCATTGAGGGGTCGTCTCGATCTCGGGGGACTCGGGGTCCGGGCTCGCGCTCCGGATACGCCCGAGCTTCGAAAGGCGCTGGCGGACCAGGAACGCCCCCGCGGAGCGCATCAGGCAGTCCTTCGCGAACCAGACCGTCAAACGGTAGACCCGGCCTTGAGGTGCCGGCTCCTCCAGCATCACCATTTCCGTGGTGCAGGGCTCTACCGCGGGCACGAGCCTCTCGCATAGGGACTCGATGGAGGGAATCGGTTTCGGAGGGTCGGCGCAGTAGGCGTCGAGCAGCTCCGTCATGGTGTCGCCGCAGGCGAGCACCAGGTCGATGGCCTGCCGTTCCAGAACCGGGGAGTCGCGAAGCCCGCGGAAGTAGTCTTCGAGCCGGTGGGCGAGCTTCGCCAGGGCGTCGAACCCGAGCGCCATGGAATCGCCCTTGATGGTGTGGACGGACCGCTCGAGGGCCCGCAGGATCTCCGGTGAGTCGTTCGCGCCTTCGAGCGCGAGCACCCGCTGGGAGAACTCCTGAAGCATCTCCGCCGTCTGGACGTAGAACGTCGTCTTCAGCGCGAGGAGCTCCTCGGGCGTCAGGTAAACGTCGTCGCTCACTGCCTGACGACCTTCCTGTAAGCGGTTCCTCGTCCGTGGTGTACGAATTTCAAGTCGTCGCTCTTTCCCTGCACCGACTCCGAATGCCCGAGGAAGAGATACCCTCCCGGTTTCAGGGCTCGCACCAGTTTCGCTACCACCCGCTGCTGCTCGTCGGGGTCGAAATAGATGAGGACGTTCCGGCAGAACACGACGTCGAGGTCCCTGAGACCGTTCTCGTGCTTGAGATTGTGGAAGTCGTAGATGACGAGGCGCTTGACCTCGTCGCGTATGCGAAAGCCGTCGGCCGATTCCGAGAAGTACCGGCTCTCCCGCTGAGGGCCCACGGCCTGGAGCTTCGCTTCAGGGTAGATCCCCTGATCGGCCCGCTCCAGCGCGGTGAGCGACAGATCCGACGCGTAGACCCGAACCTCCCAGGCGCTCCTCGGAGTCAAGGTCTCGAACGCCGAAATCGCGATGGAGTAGGGCTCCTCCCCGGTGGAGCAGCCCGCGCTCCAGATGCGGAAGAGGAAATCGCCCCGTTTCTTTTTCTCCTCCGCGAGCTCCGGGAGCACCACATCCTCGAGAAACTCGAACTGGGGCCCGTTGCGGAAAAACGCCGTTTCGTTGATGGTGAGGATGTCGAGGAGGCGCAGCAGCTCCTCTTCCTGCTCCCGCCCGCCCTCTTTGAGATAGCGGTAGTACCGGTAGAAGCTCCCCATGCTCCTGGCGGTGAGGCGCTTTCCGATGCGCGAGGAGAGAAACGCCCTCTTGTTGTCACCGAAGTAGAGCCCGCACTCGCGATGGATGAGATCGCGGAACAAGCGGAACTCGTCTTCGCTGATCTGCGCGTTCATCTCTGAGCTTTCGCCCGCGGGCTCTCCGCCGCCGCCATCGCGGAGGCCTCGCCCTCGGCGAGGAGATTTCCGGGGTTCAGGATGATGACCAGCCGGTCCTTCAGCTTTCCCACTCCCTCGAGATAATCATCCTGGAACGAGCCCTTGAGCTCCTCGGGGGTGGCTTCGATGGCCTCGGGGGCGAGCTTCAGCACCTCGGTGGCGGCGTCCACCAGGAACCCCACGGTGAATCCTTCGAGGTCGACGACCAGAATCCGGCTCCCGCGGTCGATCTTCGATTTGCCCAGCCCGAGCCGCTGGGCGAGATCGACGACGGAGATGATCTTTCCGCGGAGGTTGATGATTCCCAGGACGTAGTCGGACGCGCCGGGAACCGTGGTGATCTCCTGGGCTTTGACGATCTCGCGAACGACGAAGATATCGACGCCGTAGATCTCCCGGCCGACGCGGAAACAGACGAGGTGAGCGGCGGAGGTCATATCCCGTCACCTTCCGGCGAATGGTGTGGACTTCACCGGCTCCGGCTGCATGAGCTTCCGCATCTCCCGTTCCTCGGCGCGGCTGACTCCGCCGTTGCCGGAGCTCGGACCCGAGGGCCGCGGAGCGGGCCCGTTCACGCTCACGTGGAAGCGCGACGTCAGCTCCCTCATCAGCGCCGCCTGCCGCGACAGCTCCTCGGAGGAGGAAGCGAGCTCCGAGGCGCTCTCCGCGTTCAGCTGCACCATG
>DAISKN010000026.1:0-20080 GCA_036820975.1 Acidobacteriota bacterium
AAGCGCGACTACCGCGCTGCATTTGCACACGAGGTGGACCGCGATGCCTTCCAGAGAGACGGGGTGGCGCGCCCGCCGGGAGAGGCGGGAGTGGAGCCGCTCCGCTTCGTTTCCGTGGGAAGGACGATTGCCGGCCACGAGGTTCGCATCGTGGACGCGCGGGGGGAAGAGCTTCCCGAACGCCGCGAAGGAAAACTCCTCTTTCGAGGGCCGTCGGTGACGAAGGGGTACTTCCGCAATCCGGCGGCGACCGAGGCGGTAATGCGGCCCGACGGCTTTCTCGATTCCGGCGATTTCGCCTTCGTCGCGGAAGGAGAGATCTTCGTCACCGGACGAGCGAAGGATCTCATCATCAAGGCGGGCCGGAACCTGAACCCGCAGGAGATAGAGGCCGCCGCGTCCGAGGTGGCGGGCGTGCGCGGAGGATCCGTCGCGGCGTTCGGGGTCCCGGATCCGGCGCTCGGCACCGAGAGGATCGTGGTGGTTGCGGAGACGAAAGAGGAGAGTGCCGAGGGCCGGGCGCGAATCGAAAGAGAAGTGGAGCGCGCGGTCGCGGATCTCGTCGGCGTCCCGCCCGACGAGGTGCGGATCGTGCCTCCCGGCGTGGTCCCCAAGACGTCGAGCGGAAAGATCCGGCACTCCGCTTGCCGCGAGAGCTACCTCAGCGGCGAGCTTTCCCGCCGCCCCGGGAGCTCCTTCTGGATCACGGCTCGGCTCGCCTTGCTCACCGCGGGTTCCCGCGGTCGGGGCGGGCTCGGGAGGGCCGCTCGCCTGATCTACGGCCTCTACCTCTACCTCCTCACCGCGGCCTTCGTTCTGCCGGGCTGGACCCTCGTTCTTTTCGGCCTCCCTCGCCGGGCGCTGCGGGCGATCGTGCTCCATGGAAGCCGCGCCTACCTGGCCCTCGCCGGGGTCCCGCTCGAGATCCGGGGGCGGGAGATCCTGAAGGACCGCGAAGGCCCCTTCGTCTTCGTGTCCAACCACGCGGGATACCTCGATCCCCTTCCGTTGATGGCGGCCCTCGATCTCGACTACGCCTTCGCCATCAAGCGGGAGGCCTTCTCCTGGCCGCTCCTGGGAAGGATCTTCCGAAGGCTCGGGCACGTTCCCGTGGATCGGGAGAACGTCGAAGAGAGCGCGCAGTCGGCCGAAGCGCTCCGGGCGGTGCTCGCCACCGGGCGCTCCCTCGTTCTCTTTCCCGAAGGCACCTTCACCCGCGCGACCGGGCTCGGTCCGTTCAAGCTAGGGGCGTTCCAGCTCGCGGCCGAGAGCGGCGTTCCGCTCGTGCCCATAGCCCTGGTGGGCACGAGGCTTCTTTTGCGCGACGGGACCTGGATACCGCGGCGGGTGCCGATCGCGGTGGAGCTCGCGGAGCCCCTCCACCCCGGGTGGTCGTTCGCGGACGTGGTGCGGGTGAAGGAAGAGGCGGCGGAGATCCTGGCGCGCCTCGCGGGAGAGCCGAGGCTCGGGAGCTAGGTCAAACGGTCCAGATCTCGCTTAGCACTCTCTGGAAGTTCCCGCCGAGGATGAGCGCGATGTCGGAGTCCTTATAGCCGCGCCGAATCAGGCCCTCCGTCAGGAGGTGCGTGCGCTTCGTCTGGGTCATCTCGTCCATGTCGATCTTGTGGCGGAAGCGGTACTTCTGCCGATACCGGCCCCCGGTCACGTCCCAGTCGGCCTTGCTCTGAGCGTCGTAGCCGCCGCGGATGTCCGTGTCGGAGCCGATCCCCACGTGCTCGACCCCCACGAGCTTTGCCACGTAGTCGTAGTGATCCAGCAGATGCTCGAGGGTCGTGGGCTCGGAGTCGCGAACGAAGCTCCGGACCGCGGTCATCCCCGCGACTCCGCCCTTGGCCGCCATCTTCCTGAACATCTCGTCCGTCTTGTTCCTCGGATAGCCGGGGTTGAGGGCGCGGGCGTTGGTGTGGGTGATGAGCGGCGGCTTCGCCGAGGCTTCGATCCCGTCGAGCGTCGTCTGGTCGCCGCAATGGCTGAGGTCGACCGCCATCCCGACCTCGTTCATCCGCTTCACGACGTCCACCCCGAAATCGCTCAAACCGCCGTCGCGTCGATCCATGCAGCCAGTCCCGATGCGGTTCTGGCTGTTGTAGGTGAGCTGGGAGACCCTCTGGCCGAGGCTGAAGAACAGGTTGATGTCGTCGAGCATCCGGAAATGATCGGAGTTCTGGAGGCCGAGGAGAAATCCGATCTTGCCCGAGCCGTTCACCGTCCGGAGGTGCTCGGGGGTGGTAATCCGGAGAAACCAATCCGAATGATGGGCGAGAAAGCCGTTCCACTGGGCGGCCCACTGGAGCATGCCGGAGAAGGAGTCCTCTCCCGCGCTGTCTCCGGTGGTGTCGTGGAACACGTCGATCCCCGAATCACGATAGAGACGGAACTCCGCCTCGGTGAAGCTCTCCGGGCGGCGCAGCCACTCGTTGGTGCGCTCGGAGACGATGGAGAGCGGCGCCAGCATGTCGATGACCGTCGACTCCTCGACGAGCTTCATTGCCCGGGCAGAGACCTCCTGCTCCTGCCGTGTGCCGGCGAAGAGAAGGTAACGGCCGCGCCGGATCATGGGTGCTATGGCAACGCTCGAGAGAGCTCCGGCCCCGAGTTTCAGCAGACGGCGGCGGGTCATCGCGGGTTTCATCGAGGTATCCTCCGAAGCGCGAGGATCATACACGCATCCACGAGGAGTGGGTGCGGTCGAAACCGGCCGCCCCAGGCCTCGGCAGGCTCGGTTGGGGTATCCTTTGGCGCGGAGGCTATCTCCCGATGAAGTCGATTCTCCCAACCCTCCTTCTCACCTCGGCGCTCGCGCCGCGAGCCTCGGCCCAGAGCGTCGACGAGGTGCGGGCCTTCCTCGACAGAGCCGAGGCACAGCTCCTCGAGGTCTGGCAGAACGAGGAGAGGGCGAGCTGGGTGCAATCGACCTACATCACCTATGACACCGACATCCTGGCGGCGGGGGCGGCGGAAAGGGCGACGGCGCTCTCCGTAACCCTGGCGAAGGAAGCGGCGCGGTTCCAGGGACTCGATATCCCCGAAGATATCCGGCGGAAGCTCCTTCTTCTGCGACTCGCGATCGTGGTTCCGGCGCCCGGCGATCCCGCCAAGACGAAAGAGCTCGCGGCGCTCCAGACGGGGATGGAGAGCGCCTACGGGCGAGGGAAGTATTGCCCGGAAAGCTTGAAGGGGGAGTGCTGGGACCTCCCCGCGATGGAGAGGGTCCTCGCGGAGAGCCGCGACGCCAAGATCCTCCTCGACGTCTGGCAGGGATGGCACTCGGTCGCGGCGCCTCTTCGCAAGGACTACGTCCGCTACGTGGAGCTCGGAAACGAGGGCGCGCGGGAGCTCGGGTTCGAGGACCTCGGCGCGATGTGGCGCTCGAAGTACGACATGCCCCCGGAAGAGTTCGCGAAAGAGCTCGACCGGCTCTGGGAGCAGGTGAAACCGCTCTACGTTTCGCTTCACGCCTACGTGCGCCGGCGTCTGGTCGAGACCTATGGAAAGGACCTGGTTCCCCCGGACGGTCCCATCCCCGCGCATCTCCTCGGAAACATGTGGGCCCAGCAGTGGGGAAACGTCTATCCGCTGGTCGCGCCCGAGGACGCGGACCCCGGCTACGACCTCACCGAGCGCCTGAAGACGAAGGGAATCGAGCCCCTCGAGATGTTCCGCTACGGCGAGCAGTTCTTCCTCTCGCTCGGCTTCGCACCTCTGCCGCAGACGTTCTGGGAGCGGTCGCTCTTCGTCCAGCCACAGGACCGCGACGTCGTCTGCCACGCGAGCGCCTGGAACATCGACGGCAAGGACGACCTCCGCATCAAGATGTGCACCAACGTCACCGGCGAGGACTTCGTCACCATTCATCACGAGCTCGGGCACAACTTCTACCAGCGGGCCTACAACCATCTCTCGCCCCTCTATCGCGACAGCGCCAACGACGGCTTCCACGAGGCCATCGGCGACACCGTGGCGCTCTCGATGACCCCGCTCTATCTGAAAGAGCTCGGGCTCATCGAGACCGAGCCTCCCCCCTCGAAGGACATCGGTCTCCTCCTCCAGATGGCGCTCGACAAGGTCGCGTTCCTTCCGTTCGGCCTTCTCGTCGATCAATGGCGGTGGAAGGCGTTCTCGGGAGAGGCGCCCCCGGAACGCTACAACCAGGTGTGGTGGGAGCTCCGGGAGAAATACCAGGGAGTCGCGGCGCCGCTCGCGCGCAGCGAGCAGGACTTCGATCCCGCGGCCAAGTACCACGTGGCCGCGAGCGTTCCCTACTCCCGTTACTTCCTCGCCCACATCCTCCAGTTCCAGTTCCACCGCGAGCTCTGCAAGGTCGTCGGGTACGAGGGCCCGCTCAACCGATGCACCATTCACGAGAACAAGGAGGCGGGGGCGAAGCTCGAAGCCATGCTGAAGATGGGGATGTCCCGCCCCTGGCCCGAGGCGCTCGAGGCGATGACCGGCGAACGGAAAATGGACGCGACCGCCATCCTCGAGTACTTCGCCCCCTTGCAGGCCTGGCTCGACGAGCGCAACCAGGGGCACCCCACCGGTTGGTAAGACTGGTAGAATAACTCCCCTCTTCCGTGCTCCAGAACCTCCGAAACCTCTTCCGCTACCGTGTGCTCATCCAGAGCCTCGTCGTCCGCGAGCTCAAGGCCCGCTACCGCGGCTCGGTTCTCGGATTCTTCTGGTCTTTCATCAACCCGCTCCTCCAGCTCCTCATCTACTGGTTCGTTTTCACTCACATCCTGCCCACGGGGCGGGAAGTCATGGGGATGTCGCCGTACACGCTCTTCCTGTTCACCGGAATCCTTCCGTGGACCTGGTTCAGCTCCTCGGTCCTCGAGTCGTCCTCGATCCTCATGACCGGCGGAAACCTGATCAAGAAGATCCTGTTCCCCGCGGAAGTGCTTCCCATCGTGGTGGTCCTTTCGAACCTCGTACATTTCCTTCTCGGACTTCCGATCCTCCTGGCCTTCCTCCTCTACTACGGGAAGATCCAGCTTTCGATCCTCCTGTTTCCCGCGGTGGTTCTCCTGCAGCTGGTCTTCACTCTAGGGGTCTGTCTCTTCGTCTCGGCGCTCGCCGTCCACTTCCGGGACGTCGCCAACATCATCGCGAACGTGATGATGCTCTGGTTCTTCGGAAGCCCGGTGATTTACTCTTACTTGAACGTCTCGCCCTCGATCCAGCGCTTCCTGAACTACAACCCCATGACGCACATCCTCGTCGGGTACCACCAGACGCTCTTCACCGGCTCTCTCGGGCATTGGCCGTGGCTCCTGGTCATGGTCCCGGCGTCGGTAGTGACCTTTCTCGTGGGGTACACTTTCTTCGATCGATTGAGGGAAACCTTCGCCGAGGAAGTCTGAAAACCGGGAAGAACGCAAAGGCGCAAGGAAGAAATACAAGACGGACGGGATAAGGGGAGATGGGGATGAAATCCAACCGTGTTGCGCCCTTGCGCTCCTTGGCGCCTTTGCGTTTCTTCCGATTCCCGGGCCACTGAAGACCACATTATTATGGGCATCGCCATCCAGGTCTCGGACCTTACCAAGATCTACCAGCGGTATAGCCACCGGAAGCAGTTCCGGACGCTGAAGAGCGCTCTTCTCCGCGGGAGCCTCCTCCAGGAGCTCAAGCCCGACGAGCGGTTCCTCGCTCTCGAGGGGGTCACGTTCAACGTGCGCGAGGGGACGACGTTCGCCGTCATCGGCCGTAACGGCTCGGGGAAATCGACTCTCCTCAAGGTCATCGCCGGAATCTCGAAGCCGAGCTCCGGCACGGTCAAGGTGAACGGGCGCATCTCCGCCCTCATCGAGCTCGGCGCCGGATTCCATCCCGAGATCACCGGCCGGGAGAACATCTTCATCAACGGCATCATGCTCGGGCTCACCAAGCGCGAGATCGAGGAGCAGTACGAGGCGATCGTCGCCTTCGCCGAGCTCGAGGACTTCATCGAGGCGCCGGTCAAAACGTACTCCTCGGGGATGTACATGCGGCTCGGCTTCGCCGTCGCCATCCACGTGAACCCGGACGTGCTCCTCATCGACGAGGTCCTCGCGGTCGGCGACGAAGCCTTCGTGCACAAATGCCTCGACAAGATCAGCGAGTTCCGACGACGGGGAAAGACCATTCTCCTCGTGACCCACAGCCTCGGGCTCGTGGAGAAGATGGCGGACGAGGCCCTCTGGATCGACCGATCGCGGCTTCAGATGCGCGGCGACCCGAAGAAAGTCGTGGATGCCTATCTCGCTCAGGTGACGCAGCACGAGGAGGAGGCGCTCACCGCCGCCGAGGCGAAGACCGTGGCGGAGTTCGAAGCGCCGCGGCTCAAAGACGCGGGAAATGGGAGCGAGGTCGAGCCCACTTCCGCGTTCGCGCGCGAGCGGGGGCGGTGGGGCTCGCGGGAGGTTGAGATTCAGGAAGTCTCCTTTCTCGACTCGACCGGGAGCGCGAAGCACGTCTTCGCGACCGGCGAGCCGGTCGTAATCCGGCTCAAGGTCTCGAGCACCGGGACCATCGAGGACTTCGTTTTCGGGGTCGCCATCTTCAACGCCGACGGCATCTGCTGCTACGGCACCAACACTCACCTCGAGGAGTTCACTCCGGTCCGGCTCTCGGGAGCGGGAGAGGTGCGGTTCGTCATTCCCGAGCTCCAGCTCATCGAGGGGACGTACTTTCTCGATGTGGCCGCTCACCAGAGGGATGGCTACCCCTTCGACTACCACCGGGCGCTCCACCAGTTCCGGGTTCAGTCGAAGCTGAAGGACGTCGGCGTCTATCGGCCGCACCACCGCTGGGAGTTCACGGGAGACGTCCGCCTCGAGCCTCCCCCGAGGGAGAAGACCACGACGTGAGCCTTTCGAAGATCAAAGGCCGCGGTGAAATGGCGGCCGAGAGAAGAAGACTTCGCGAACGCGGCGTGAGCCTGGTATTCACCAACGGCTGTTTCGACCTCCTCCATCCGGGGCACGTCCGCTACCTCCAGGAGGCGAAGAGCCTGGGCGACCGGCTGGTGGTCGCGGTGAACGGCGACGAGACCGTGGCCCGGCTCAAAGGTCCCGGCCGTCCGCTGACGCCTCTCCCCGAGCGCATGGAGATCCTGGCCGCCCTCGCCTGCGTCGACTACGTCGTCGCCTTCGAAGAGGAGACCCCGTTCGAGATCATCGAGGAGATCGTTCCCGACGTTCTCGTCAAGGGCGGAGACTGGACTCCCGATCGCATCGTGGGCCGCGAGAGGGTGGAACGGGAGGGTGGCAGGGTCCTCTCCCTCCCCTACGCGCCAGGCTACTCCACTTCGGGCATCCTCTCGCGAATCGTCGAAACACTCGGTCCGAAATCCCCATGACCGAGCGGGGTCCGAGCTCTCTCGACCGCGCTCTCGACGGCTCCGAGGTCCTCGAGATCGCGCGGGTCACGCCGCCGGCGCGGGTCTCGGGCCTGATGGGGCCGGCGCGCTCGCTGGTCGAAGCGGTTCTCGCCTCCCGATCCGGCCTTCGCCCGGAGGGCTCCGGCCAGGCCCGCCGAAGCCCGGCGGAGGCGGCCGGACCGGTGGTGGTCGTCGTCCCGGACGAAAGGCGCCTCCCATCGGCGGTCTCCGACCTCGCGTCGTTCCTGCATGCGCTCGGGAGCGAACGCGAAGTCCTGCCGTTTCCCGCGTTCGCGCTCGACCCCTACCGGGGCCTGTCCCCTCACCTCGACGTGGTCTCTGCGCGCCTCAAGGCGCTGGCGGCGATTCTCGCGCGGGAGGAGGTCGTCGTGGTCGCGAGCGCGCCCGCGGTTCTCTATCGCACCGCGGAGCCCTCGGTGTTGCGAAGCTCGATCCGTTCTCTCCGACCGAAGGATATCGTCGACCCGCTGGAGCTCGAGCGCTTCTTCATCCTCGGGGGATACCGGTACGAAGACCCGGTGACGACTCCGGGAGACTTCACCAGGCGCGGCGGGATCCTCGACGTCTTCCCGCCCGCGTCGGAATGGCCCGTCCGGCTCGAGCTCATCGGCGACGAGATTGAGGAGATCCGGACGTTCGACCCCGAGAGCCAGCGCGCGCGGGAGACGCTCGCGGAAGCGACCCTGGGACCCGCGAGCGAGTGGCCGGTCTCGGAGGAGCATCTTTCGGCTCTCGGGGGAGACGACGCTCTGGCCCGGGCCGGGGTTGGGTTCCTGCTTCCCATTCTGCCGCGGTACCGGGCGAGCCTGTTCGACTACCTGGGGCCGGGCGATCTTCTCATCGCCGAGGAACCGGCCTCGATCGCTCATGCGGCCGAGGCCGAGTGGGAGCGGGTTCTCGTGAGCTACAGCGAGGGCGACGACATGGATCGCTCGCGGTACGCAGAGCCGGCACAGCTCCTCATGGATCTCCGCGAGCTCGAATCCCGGATCGAAGAGCGGGCGGTGAGCCTGCGGGAGATGGGCATCCTGGGAGAGGACACCCATCACCTGTCGACCCAGATCCTTCCCTCGTACCGCGGGAGAGTGTCGGAGTTCCTGGGCGAAGTGCGCGCGCGGCTCGACTCCGGCCAGCACGTCCGGGTCTTCGCCGGCGGGGAAGGTATGGCAGAGAGGTGCGTCGAGCTCTTCACCGAGGCGGGCATCGCCGCCGGGCGTGCCGCCGAGGACCCCACGGGTGTGGTTCATCTGGAGCTGGGCTCTCTCTCGCAGAGCTTCGCGGTCCCTTCCTTGTCGCTCGCGGTCTTCACCGCCTCCGACGTCTTCGCCGATCCGCCCCGGCCCGCCGCCCGCCGCACCCTCAAGCTCGGGCGGTTCCTTTCGGACTTCCGGGACCTGAAGGTGGGCGACTACGTCGTCCACACCGACCACGGCATCGGCGTCTTCGTCGGGCTCTCGAAGTTGGAGGAGCCCCAAGCCCCAGCGCAGCGCGAGCCGCAGGCGAGTCGCGACCTGCCTTCGCAACGCTTCGGCGGGTCCGCCGAAGCCCGAAGGGCGGAGGCGGAAGCGAGAGCCGTGGGGGTGCCGCCTTCGTCCCGAAGGGACATCGGCGAGCGTGGCCGCAGCGAAAGCGAAGGCCCGGGGCGGAACGGCACTGATAGAAGCGGAGGTGGTGAGCTGGTCGCTATCGAGTACCTTGGCGGCGACAAGCTCTACGTTCCCGTCGATCGTCTGGATCTCTTGGAGAAGTATTCGAGCTCCGAGGGAAAGAAGCCGCGGCTCGACAAGCTCGGCGGGACCGGATGGGAGCGGGTCAAGAAGCGCGTACGCAAGTCGATGCGCGACATGGCGCAGGAGCTCCTCAAGCTCTATGCCCAGCGCAAGGCCGCCCCCGGATTCGCCTATTCCCCGGACAACCCGTGGATGCGGGAGTTCGAGGGCCTCTTCGCCTTCGAGGAGACGCCCGATCAGAAGCAGGCGATCGAGGACGTCAAGCGGGACATGGAAACGCCGTCTCCCATGGACCGGCTCATCTGCGGCGACGTCGGCTATGGAAAGACGGAAGTCGCGATGCGCGCCGCCTTCAAGGCGGTCTCCGACGGAAAACAGGTGGCGGTCCTGGTCCCGACGACGGTCCTCGCGTCGCAGCACATGGCGACGTTCCAGGAGCGCTTCGCCCCGTTCCCGGTGCGGATCGAGATGCTCTCCCGTTTCCGGAGCCGCAAGGAGCAGTTGGCGGTCCTCGATGACCTGGCGGCGGGGAAAGTCGACATCGTCATCGGGACCCACCGCCTGCTGTCGAAGGACGTTCTGTTCTCCGACCTGGGTCTCCTCGTGGTCGACGAAGAGCAGCGGTTCGGCGTCTCGCACAAGGAGAGACTCAAGGCGCTGCGCCACGGCGTGGACGCCCTGACCCTCACCGCCACGCCCATCCCGCGCACGCTGCACATGTCTCTCTCGGGGATTCGCGATCTCTCCGTCATCGAGACCCCGCCCAAGGATCGGATGGCGATCCAGACGCATATCGCCAGGCTCGACGCCAAGGTGCTTTCGGAATCGATCCGCTACGAGCTCGGCCGCGGCGGCCAGGTGTACTTCGTTCACAACCGCGTCGGCTCGATCTATTCCATGGCGAGCTACCTCAAGCGCCTGGTGCCCGAGGCCCGCATCGTCGTCGGCCACGGCCAGATGAAGGAGCACGAGCTCGAGGGCGTCATGCTCTCGTTCATTCGTGGAGAGTTCGACATCCTGGTCTCGACCACCATCATCGAGAACGGGCTCGATATTCCCCTGGTGAACACCCTCATCGTGAACCGGGCCGACCGCTACGGCCTCTCGCAGCTCTATCAGCTGCGCGGACGCGTGGGCCGCTCGAACCGGCGCGCCTATGCCTACCTCCTGGTCCCGGAGGAGACGCACCTCACGCCTATCGCCCGCAGGCGTCTCGCCGCCATCCGCGAGTTCTCCGAGCTCGGGGCCGGCTTCCGCATCGCCGCGCTCGACCTGGAGCTCCGCGGCGCGGGAAACCTTCTCGGAGGCGAGCAGCACGGCCACATCGACGCGGTGGGCTTCGACCTCTATTGCCGTCTTCTCGACGAAACGGTTTCGGAGCTCGAGACGGGCGAGCCCGCCGCCTCCTCGCGGGCGAACCTGAACCTTCGCATCGAGCTCCGGATCCCCGAAGACTTCATCCCCGACATGAATCAACGGATGTCGATCTACAAGCGGGCCTCCTCCGCGAGGGATCGGGAGACTCTCGTGCGGCTTCAGGACGAGACGCGGGACCGCTACGGTCCCCTCCCCGAGCGCCTCCTGCAGTTTTTCGAGTATGGAAGGCTCCAGGTGCTTGCGAACGATGTCGGTCTCGCCGCCATCGAGCGCGAGCGCGGGAAGATCGCGTTCCGCCTGGCCCCCGGCTCCAGGCTCTCGCCCGTGAATCTCGCGCGGCTCGCCACGGGCATCGACGAGGCGGCGGTCGCCGCCGAAGGGGAGACGGCGGTCCTCCGGGTTCCGCTTCCCACGGGGAGCGAGGCGACCGAGGTCCTCACCACCGTCCGCGAAGTTTTGCTTCGCCTCGACCGCTACTCTAAGATGACCTAGGAAAACCCAACCCGAATCGGGTGAAGTCATGTCGGCGAAGCTCGCCTCTATCGTCATCGTTCTCCCGCTCGTGGGCTGCGCCCAGGAGCTTCCCCCGGAGTCCCGGGTGGTTCTGGAGATTGCCGGACGGCCGGTCACTTTGGGGGAATTCGACCGGTTCATCCGCATGTCGGTTCAGCAGGAGTCACCGGTTCTGTCCTCCGAAGTGATGGCGGCGCTGTTCGAACAGTTCGTCGAAGAGCAGCTCCTGCTCCGCGCCGCGGACGACGCCGGGATACGCGCCGACCCGAAGGTCGTGGCGCAGCGGATGGCGGCGCTCCGGACCGTTCCCGAAGCGGACGGCTCGCAGGCCACTTCGTCTCCAGTCGAAATTCGAACCAGCGACGACGCCCTGGCCGAGAACCTGGAGAAACAGGTACGGATCGAAAGGCTGGTCTCCGCCGAGGCGCTGGCGGCAGTCGAGATCGAGGAAACAGAAATCGCGGACTACTACGATTCGCATCGTGAAGACTTCGTCAGGCCGGAAACGGTGGACGTCTCCCAGATTCTGGTCGAGACCGAGGAGCTGGCGCGGGAGCTGCGGGCGACGCTGGTCGCCCGGGGGGCCGAGTTCGAGGACGTGGCCCGGGAGCACTCCCAGGGGCCGGAGGCGAGCCGCGGAGGAAACCTCGGGTCCTTCGCCCGGGGCGAGCTCCCTCTGAGCTTCGACGCCGAGGTCTTCGCCCTGGCGCCGGGCGCGATTTCCGAGGTGGTCCCGACGGACTTCGGGTTTCACCTGTTCCGGGTGAACTCGCGCACCGAGGAGCAGCCGCTGTCGCTCGACGATGTGCGCGAGGCGGTGCGGGTGGAGCTCCTGCGGGAAGAGAGCGAGCGAGCCATGAAGCGCTACGTCTCCGAGCTCGAGAAGCGCTACCCGCTCACCGTGCATCATCAGCATCTGAGCTTTACCGTCGCCCGTTCCGACGAGAGCGCGGCCATGGAGAAGAGTCGATGAAATCTCGGATTTTCTGGGTTCACGTCCCGGCGGCGCTGATCGCCGCCGGGATCGCCTCCGCGGAGACGGTGGAGCGCATTGTCGCGAAGGTCAACGGCAAGATCATCACGCTGTCTCAGCTCGAGGAAGAGGTGCGAACGACCCTCGAGAGGCTCGGCCCCGCGCCGACACCCGAGGAAGAGCAGGCGCGGCTTTCGCAGCTCCGGCCGGAGACGCTGAACCGGATGATCGACAACATGCTCGTTCTCCAGGTCGCGGAGGAAAGAGGCCTCAGGGTTCCCGCGCGCTTCTTCGAGGAGTGGAAGAAGAACGTGATGGATCAGATGAAGCTCACCTCCGAGGAGGAGTTCGTGCGCCAGGTCGAGCTCCAGGGCGCGAGCGTCGAGACCATCCGTAGACAGTTCGAGGAAAGCCTTCTCCTCCAGGAAGTGCGGCGCATGGAGGTCGACAGCAAGGTCTCGGTGTCGGAGCCCGAGATCGGAGAGCGCTACCGGGAGCACATCGCCGAGTACACCGAGCCGGCGAAGATCCGGCTCCGCGAGATCGTGGTGAAGTTCGACTCCGCCACCGAGGTCGATCAGGGGCAGAAGGCCCGGCGTCTGCTGCAGGAGATCCGTCAGGGCGCCGACTTCGCCGAGGTGGCGCGCATGCACTCCGAGTCGTCCTCGCGGGAAGCCGGCGGGGATCTCGGCTTCTTCGAGAAGGGAGAGCTCACCGACGCTCTCGAGAAGGCGGCCTTCGCCCTTTCTCCGGGTGAAGTGAGCGACGTCATCCGGATGGAAACGGCGTTCTACGTGATCCGCGTCGAGGAGAAGGTGGATGAAAAGGTGAAGACCCTCGAGGAAGTGCGGAGCGAGGTCGCCGACGCCATCTTCCAGGAGAAGATGAACACCCAGCTGGAGAGGTACATCCAGCAGCTGCGCGAGCGGGCGATCGTCGAGATCAAGCCCTGAGAGTCGACGTCTTCTTGAAGGCCTCCCGCCTGGTGAAGCGGCGCGCGCTCGCGAAGGAGCTCTGCGACGAAGGCGCGGTGCTCGTGAACGGCCGCCCCTCCCGCGCCGGCAAAGAGCTCGCGCCGGGCGACGAGGTGACGTTGAACCTCCGGAATCGGCTGCTGTCCGTCGCCGTCGCGGAGCTTCCGTCGGAGAAGCGCGTTCCTGCTTCCGGCGCGCGCGATCTGTACAAGGTGATACGCGACGAGAGACGCGGAGACGAGCGTGAAATCGACTGACCGGACCGACGTCGGTCTCAAGCCGCTCTCTCTCGCCGGGGGTGCTTTGCGCATCGAGACCCCCCTGGTCCTGGCGCCTCTCGCGGGCCATACCGACCGCGCTTTCCGGGGTCTCGTGAGAGAGCTTGGCGGCGTAGGGCTGGTGGTGACGGAGATGGTGAGCTCGGAAGGTCTCACCCGGGGGAGCGAGCTCTCGAGGGAGCTCGCGGGCGTCAGCCCGGACGAGAGGCCCGTGGGAGTCCAGATCTTCGGCTGCGACCCCGAGCGGATGGGGGATGCGGCGTCGATGGTCGAGGACATGGGAGCGGACCTGGTCGACGTCAACATGGGCTGCCCGGTGCCCAAAGTGACCCGAACGGGATCGGGCGCGGCCCTGATGAAGGACGAGGTCCGCGCCGGCGCTCTGATCGAGAAGATGGTGAAGCGGTCGAAGATTCCCGTCACGGTCAAGATCCGATCGGGATGGGACTCGAGCTCCATCAACGCCCCCCAGTTCGCTCGGATGCTCGAGTCGGCGGGTGCATCCGCCATCACCGTTCATCCGCGCTGTCGCAGCGAGCACCACCGCGGCGAGGCTGCCTGGTCGGTCATCCGGGACGTGAAGCGGGCCGTCTCGATTCCCGTCGTCGGGAACGGCGACGTGCGGTGTCCTTCGAGCGCGCGCAGCATGATCGAGCTCACCGGCGCCGACGGCATCATGATCGGCCGAGGCGCGCTTCAAAATCCCTGGGTGTTCCGGCAGATCGCGACCGGCTCCGCCGAAGCCCCGGGTGTCGACGACTACCGGCGCATGTTCGAGCGGTTCGTCGCGCTCCTCCGCGAGCACCGGCCCGAGAGACTGGTTCTCAATCGAGTGAAAGCCTTCGTCGGCTGGGTTACCAAGGGGCTCGCCTCCGGGGCCAGGCTCCGCGAGGGCGTCTACGGCGCCAAGAGCGTCGACGAGGCGCTCAAGGTCTTCGAAGAGTACTTCGATCAGAGGAACAGATAGCTTCGGTAGAACTGCTCCGCCATCACTCGAAGCTCGACGGCGAAAGACGCGAGCAGCGCGAGAGAGGAGCGCCGCCGCCACGATGCGCTTTCTGACGGAGCATGCCAGTACCCCCGACCGGAGCGCGAGGAGCGCCGCCGCCCAGTAGCGATCTTTCTGATACTGGAACCGATCGATGAACCGGTGGCGGAGGACTGAGGCGCCCTCCAGAGCCCCTGGGTGTTCCGCCAAATCGCCACCGGCTCCGCGGAAGCGCCGGCGCGCGCCGGGCTACTCCATTGATCGCCGAGAACACTTCCGCTTAACATGACGATATTGCGTTCTGGTACTCTTATGTCCCCGACTCGTTCCGGATTTCTTTTCGCCGCGTGGCTCCTCGCCCTTGTCGAAGGCACGCACCCGAGCCGGGCGCTCTCTCCCCCACGCCAACGCGCCGGCCCGGAATGGAAAGCAGAAGTTCCACGCACCTGGGACGATGATGCGGTGAAGGATCTCGAGGTGCCTCTGGCGGATCCGGCGGCGTCGCCTCGACACGTCCCTGCGAGCTACTACTATCGGATGCCGGTAAGACCGATCTATCGGAGCTATCCTGTCTACCACCCGGACCGGCAGCCGGGAGGCTATTTGGAGCGGCTGGTGGAGAAGGAGCCCGAGATCGCCTTCGACGCGGCCCGTTTGACGACGAAGCAAGACTGGATCGAGGCTGGCGCCGTCGTCTTCGAAGCACCCATCGAGCTCGTATCGGAGGGCCATCAGCTCTTCTCGGCGGTCCGGAATCGACAGTGGTACGAAGATCTGCAGATACCGGTGACGAAGGACGGCGTGCTCCCGTTCGTTCACTGGGTAGTTCGGGAGAAAGGTCGGGTCGAGCTCGGTATCAGCAGCTGCGCGATGTGTCACACCCGTGTTATGCCCGACGGTACCGCACTCAAGGGAGCGCAGGGGAACTTCCCCGATGACCGCTCCTTCGCCTGGGAAACTCGAATCGCCGCGGCGCGGGCCGCGGACGAAGCCGAGTTCGTCGCCGAAGCACGAGCGGAGTTCGGACGACCTTACCTCGCACCATGGGTTCCGCACGACCACAACGCCAAAACTCAACGAATGACGGTTGCAGAGCTCGCGACCGCGCTCGAGGCCATCCCCCCCGGCGTTTGCGCGAGACAAGGGTCCAGCATTTTCTACCCCCCCAGGATCCCTGACCTGATTGGGGTCCAGGACCGTGGCTACCTCGATGCGAGCGGCCTCGTGAGGCACCGCTCCATCGGAGATTTGATGCGATATGCGGCGTTGAACCAGGGACTCGACTCCCTCTCCGAATACGCGGGCTACCGGCCCGTGGGCGAGCTGCCCGATCCCGAATCCGAGAGCCGGTACAGCGACGATCAGCTCTACGCTTTGGCGCTCTACGTCTATTCGCTCGAGCCTCCTCCCAATCCGAATTCGAAGAGTGCGCTCGCGGCCCGGGGCGAAGCGGTCTTCCTCGCGAGCGGTTGCGGCGGCTGTCATACCCCGCCGCTGTACACGAACAACCGCCTGACACCTGCGAGCGGCTTCGTCGTGCCGGACGAGCACCTTCGTCGATTCGATGTGCTGGAGGTCTCGGTCGGCACCGATCCGCATCTCACTCGCTTCACTCGACGAGGCACGGGTTATTACAAAGTGCCGTCACTCCAAGGTGTCTGGTACCGCGGCCCCTTCGGCCACAACGGTGTGGTCGCGACGCTGGAGGATTGGTTCGATGCGCGCCGAATCGACGACGACTACGTCCCCACCGGATTCCGCGGGGTCGAAGGCGTTGGCGAACCGGTCTCTGCGGGAGGCCACGAGTTCGGCCTCGAGCTCTCTGCACCGGACAAGCAGGCGCTCATCGCATTTCTCAAAACGCTTTAGGCCCGAGCCGCGACTTCAAGCGACTCCGTCCGGACGGAGTCGTTCAATTGAAACGGGAACGGAAAAGCCTCTACCATGAGCCGGATTTTTCATTTCCCATTCAGGGGGTCGAATCATGCGCTCTCTCGTCGCGAGTCTCGCCATAGTCTTTTTCGCCTCCGCTTCCCACGCCGACGTTCGCTCGGAGATCGAGGCGGCAAATCGCCTGTTCGAAGCCGCAGTGGCGAAAGGAGATGGAAACGCGATCGTCGGCCTCTACACCGCGACCGGCCAGGCCCTTCCGGCGGGATCCGAGGCTGTCAGCGGTGCGCCTGCGATCGGCAAATTCTGGCAGGGTGTCTTCGACTCGGGGGTCAAGGGCGCGCGCCTGAAAACGCTCGAGGTGGAATTCATGGGCGACAGCGCCCACGAAGTGGGCCAGTACGAGCTCCTGGACGCGGCCGGCAAGACGCTCGACCACGGGAAGTACGTGGTCATCTGGAAGAAAGAGGGCGGCCGCTTCAAGCTGCACCGCGACATCTGGACCACCAGCGTGGTCCCCGCGAAGTGACCCCTACGCGAGAAGGCTGAGCGTCGCTCGATAGCTGCGAGCCGTCTCCCGATCCTGCAGGTGCATGGCGTACGCGCGCCGGGATGCTCGCCTCGGAGCTCCTCGCGGCGCGGGCGGCCTTCATATCTCCCGGCGTCGTCGCGATCGACGAGCCGGGCTACCCTTTTCCCGAAGGCTTCCTGGTCCCCGACCCCGACGGACACCTCCTGCAGGTGATGCAGGCTGTAACCGACAACTCGGCTCCGGTCTGCCTCGTCGAACTTTATTTCGTCTATTGCTAATAGTTAGTCTTTAGGGTAAGAATTGGGCCAATGAATCGGTCGGCGCCTTCTCTCGAAGAGATCGAGGCAGTCTTCATGGCGCTCTCGCACGAAGCCCGACGGCATATCCTGCTCATCCTGAGTCACCTCGGGGGCGAGCTTCCGTCGGGTTACCTCGCGAAGCGGTTCCAGCACAGTTGGCCCACAACGACGCGCCACCTCGGTGTGCTCGAACGGGCTGGACTCGTCGAGGTGCGCCGCCAGGGGCGCAGCAGCCACTACCGAGTCAATCGCGAGCGTCTATCGCACGTCGCCGGGAGCTGGCTGGACAATTTTCAGCCGCCGACGCCGGAGCGGAAATGGGTCTCGTCGGGCCCCAAGTCCACCCGCGAGCTCGCCGACCGGAACATCGGCAAAACCGCCCCTCCCAAATCGAAAGGAAGGAAACGATGACCGCTGCAGGTAAGACCGGCACTCCCAGAATCTTCCGCATCACCCTCGAGGTCTCGAACATCGAGGAGGCCGCGGCGTTCTACGCCAAGCTCCTCGGCACGGAGGGCGAACGCCACCCCGGCTCCCGTCATTACTTCGATTGCGGTGGCGTGATTCTCGCGGTCCTCGACCCGACGGCCGGCGGGCTGCCCCCGACACCTGGGCCGAAGTCGCTCTACTTCGCAGTCTCCGACATCGAAGCGGTGCACGGCCGCGCCGCCGGCCTCGGAGCACTGGCTCCGTACAAGGTGCACGGTCAGAGCGCCGAGGCGGTGACGAAGCGTCCATGGGGGGAGCGCTCGTTCTACGTCGTCGACCCGTGGGGCAACGACCTGTGCTTCGTGGAAGAGGGAACACTCTACACATGAAACAGGAAATGCGATTCGAGGCTGACTTGTTCGAGGGGCACAAATCCGTCACGGCCGTCCTCGTGCCCTTCGATCCGGAGAAGACCTGGCGGCGCAGACCGGTGCGCCTCGACCCGCGACGAGACGGCTGGCTCGTGAAGGGGACTGCGAATGGGACGCCCTTCGAGGGCTATGTCGGATATCGCTGGAAGCGGTTCTTTCTGATCATCGACGACGAGCTCCGGAAGGCCGCGAAGCTTTCGATCGGCGATTCGGTCTCGATGGTCATCGAGCCAACCGAATCGGCGAGCGCACTCGCTGCCGCGAGAGAGCAATCGCGGGTGACCACCGCCCCGAAGAAGGGCCGCCCGGATGCAATCGATCCGGAAGCAGGCAGAGAGCGACGCCGACCCGCAAAGCCCGCTCCCAAACGACGAAGGTGACTCCGGTAGACTCGCCACGTGAAGGCGCTCGACAAGCGCGACGTTCTGGAAAAGCTCCGCTAGGCGCTGCGGCGCGAGGTCACGGTACTCGAGGCGTCCGCGCGGAGCGCGCGCGAAGGCGCGACGCACGAGGAAGCGAAACCCGAAGACGACAAGGACAATGGACCTGCTCACGGTCTTCGAAGAGTATTTCGATCAGAGGAACAGATAGCTTCGGTAGAACTGCTCCGCCATCACTCGAAACTCGACGGCGAAAGACGCGAGCAGCGCGAGAAGAAGCGCCGCCGCCAGGATGCGCTTTCTGACGGATCCGGCGAGTACCCCCGACCCGAGCGCGAGGAGCGCCGCCGCCCAGTAGAGCTCTTTCTGATACTGGAACAGATCGACGAACAGGTAGCGGAGGGCGTACGCGATCACGGCTGAAAGCGCCCAGGCGACGTACAGGAGCCGCAGAGGAGAAGGGTCGAGACGCCGCAGGGCGAGGGCGAGGCCGAGAACGCCGGCGGCAATGAGGGGGATGCCGAGAAACGATCGCGCCCGCAGAACCGCCGAGCCGATGAGGTCCGACGCCGGGCTCGCGGCGCTCGCCGGGCTTTCCGCGCTCTCGGTGAGAACCGTGGTCGCGAGAGCGGCTACCGCCCTCGGGTGGTAGGCGAGAATCGAGAGACCGAGCGAGAGAATTCCCGCGAGGGCGAGGCGGAGCGCGTCGTTTCCGCTCCAGGACCCCCCAGTGATGCCGCGCCCGAAGAACCGCTCGCCGAGAGCGAGGCCGAGAGCGCAGCCCACGAGAAGACCCACGTGTACGAAGCCCGCGGTGTAGGCGGCGAGCGAGGCGGTCATCGCCAGGGTGGCGAGCGCGAACCGGCGGGCTCGGTCGAGCTTGAGGCTCAAAGCGGCGAGGGCGGCGACCGCGAGAAGGTCGAAGAAGCATCCGGCCACCGCGGAAAGCTCCAGAAGGAGGAGGCTTCGGGTGAGAGACGGCACCAGCAGGTACGCCAGGGCGGCGAACAGATCGGCGTTCGCGTGGGAAGTCAGCCGGCGCGCGAGGTAGGAAAGAGGCAGGAGCGCGAGCGTCGCGAACAGAGCGGCCGCGAGCTTCAGCCAGAGCTCGGGCGCGTGGTGAAGACGGTTTCCCAGATGAGCGGCGTAGTAGAAGAGGACCGGATAGGGAAAGACGCGGGCTTCGCCTCCCACCTGGGCGACTCCGACGTTGTGGGCGAGCTGGTAGTCGACGAGGCGGGAGCGAAAGTCCAGGGGGCCCCGGTGGTAGAGAAGCTCTAGAAGAGTTTCGTGAATGGGCCAGTCGAAGAAATAGAAGCTCGGATGGAACAGAAGGCTTGCTTTGAAGAGGAGGGCGACGAACAGGAGCGCGCGGAACGATGCGGTCTTCGCCGCGATCCGCGAGAATCCCACGAGGGCGAGCCCGAGCGAGGAGGCCCAGGGAAGGCGTGCCGCGAGGTGTACGAACGCGAACCCGTCGATGCGCGCGAGGATGGCGAGAGCGGCGAAGAGAAACGCCACCGCCGCGAGAGACGCCCTGGCTGAGAGCCCGGCGGCGGCGAAGGCGAGGTAAGTCAGCGCCCCCAGGAGACCCGCGGCGAGCGCGAGGCTGCGACTCGGGAGGATCCAGGCCGGCTGCCATCGGAGAGCGGACACTTCGATGGGCGCGTCGGCGCGCAGCCGCACGTGGGCCCGCGGACCCGAGTGGGGAATCTCGAACCGGAGCCCGCTAAAGCCACCGGACGGAGGTACCGTTGCCGAAACCGTCGTGCCGTCGTCGAATCGCAACGTGAGGCTCGCGGGCGCGCTCCCGCTCGAACGGGCGACGACTTCGAGCGTCCCGCCTTCCTGTATGAGGAGCGGCAGCGCCGCGCGCGCGCG
>DAISKN010000027.1:0-19893 GCA_036820975.1 Acidobacteriota bacterium
GCCCCCCGCGGCTTTGATCTCTTCGAGCCCGAGCGTGCCGTCGCTCCCGGTCCCGGACAGGATCACGCCGATCGCTCGATGGCGCTGGTCCTGCGCGAGCGATCGAAGGAACCCATCGATCGGCCGGTGTTGGCCCTGCGGCCCGCGGACGACGAGATGGAGCCTGCTTTCGGAAATGAGTAGTTCTGTTCCGGGCGGAATCACGTAGACGCGATTCGCCTCCACGAGCAGATCCTCCACGACATCCATGACCGGCATGGTTGTGGCCCGCGAGAGAATCTCCGCGAGCGCGCTCGGGTGCGTTGGCGCCAGGTGCTGTACCAGAACGAAGGCCATCCCGCTATCGACCGGCAGCGCCCGCAGGAGGTGGGTAAACGCCTCGAGCCCGCCGGCGGACGCCCCGACGCCCACGACCGGGCACGACGGCCCGGTCTTCGAAGCTTTCGCCTCGGAAGACGGTGGGCGTACACGTTTCGCCTTCATGGACAGATTCGGCGAAGTGTACCGCGACTACTCCGGAGGTGCCAGGAACCGCTTCAGCGCGATCGGATCCGCGGGCTTCCTGAGATGCAGATTGAAACCCGCGTCGGCGGCGCGCTCCTTATCCCGGTCGTTTCCCCAACCTGTCAATGCAACGAGGCAAATCTCCTTGCCCCACGGCGTCGCTCGGATCCGTCGGCATGCCTCGTAGCCGTCGAGACCCGGGAGACCGATGTCGAGCAGGATGACGTCCGGCCTGAAGCTCGCCGCGGCTTCGACCCCGCCCGGCCCATCATGGGCGGTCCGAACCTCGCCTCCCAGAAGCGCGACCATGGACGCGAGCGACTCGGCTGCGTCCCGGTTGTCGTCCACGACCAGAACACGCCGTTTGACCGACCCCGGCGGTTGCAGCGGGTCGGACGTCGCGTTCGGGTGCCGGACGGCATTCCCGAGGAGCGCCGGAAGACGCAAAACGAACTCGCTTCCCCCGACACCGCGGCTACGGGCTTCGATGCCGCCGTGGTGCAGCTCGACGAGCCGGCGGGCGAGCGTGAGTCCGATCCCGAGGCCGCCCTTGGAGCGCGACCGCTCGCTTTCGACCTGCGCGAACAAATCGAACACGCGGTTGAGCATGTCGGGCGGAATGCCAACTCCAGTATCCTCGACGATCAGCCGTAGCTCGGCCGGTCCGTCGGCGTGCCTTCGCACGAGATCCGCCGTCAACGAGATTCGGCCCCCCGGTGGGGTGAATTTGCACGCGTTGTGCAGCAGATTCGACACCACCTGAGTCAGCCGCGTCGCGTCCGCGTCGAGGTATACGGGCGCCTCTGGCAAGGCCACACCCAGCGTGAGCCCCGATGCATCGATGAACGAGCGATTGGCCTCGACGGCGCCATTCACGATTTGCGCCAGCTCCACCGTCTCTCGCTGGAGCCGGATCTTGCCCGAGGAAATTCGGGTGACGTCGAGCAGGTCATCGATGAGGCGGACCATGTGCGCCACCTGGCGCTCGATCATCGCGCGCGTCCGTTGTACGGACTGGGGATCGTTTCCCGTAAGCCGGATCACCTCCAGCCCTGTCCGGATCGGCGCCAGAGGGTTGCGGAGCTCGTGTGCCAGGATCGCCAGGAACTCATCCTTCCGCCGATCGGCTTCCCGCAGCGCCTCCTCGGCCCTCTTGCGCTCGGTGATGTCCAGGGAGATGCCGGTCATGGTCCCGGGCCGATTCACGGGATCCATGATCCTCCCTTTCGACGTGAGCCACCGCTCGCCGCGGCCTGGATGGCGAATACGATATTCCACGTCCAGGTCCTCGCCGCGTTCCATGGCTTGCCGCGCCGCGCCATCCGCCCGCTCCACGTCGTCGGGATGGAGGGCTTTCCGCCATCCGTCGTATGAAAGAGGTACGCCCGGGTCGATACCGAAGAGCTCGTAGGTCTCCTCGGACCATTTGACCGCTCCGGAGGACTGTTCCCAGGTCCAGGTCCCGGCGCCCGCGGCCCTGTGAGACAAACGGAGCTTGGCATCGCTTTCACCAAGCGCTTCCTCCGTCCGCTTCCGCTCCGTGACGTCCCGGCGGTAGACGGCGAGCCCACCCTCCTGGACCGGGTAGGCGTCGATCTCGAACCACCGCCCTAGAGGCTCATCGTAGTCTTGAAAGCTGACCGGAGCCCGCTCTGCCATCGCCCGCCGGTACTCGCTCTCGACGACGGTCCCGAGAGTCTCAGGGAACGATTCCCAATAGCCTTTCGAAAGGAGGTCGCAACGCGCGTGGCCGGTGATCCTCTCGATCGCGGCGTTGACGTAGACGATCCGCCACTCGCTGTCGAACGCCATGAAGCCCTCGGTCATGCCATCGAGGATCCTGACCGTCTCCGCCCGCAGCCCCTCCTCGCGCCGGAAAAACTCCCCGCGAAGTCTCGCGAGCGAGAGCGTCGCGCCCACGCGGGCGAGAAGCTCCCGGGCGCTGAAAGGCTTGACCAGGTAGTCGTCGGCGCCCTGGCTCAAGCCGAAGACCCGCGCCTCTTCTCCCGCCACCGCGGAAAGGAGAATCACCGGGACGGCGCGGGTCCGCTCGTCGTTTCGGAGCGCGCGGAGCAGGCTCAGGCCGTCCAGACGCGGCATCATCACGTCCGAGATCACCAGATCCGGCGGGCGGGTGACAGCGCTCTCCAGTGCCGCCTCCCCATCCGCGACCACCTCCACGTGGTAGCGTTCGCGCAGAAGGCGGCGCAGGTAGTCCCGCATGTCGGCGTTGTCGTCCGCGAGCAGGATGCGGGCGCACTTCTCGTCGCTCCGCCAGGCAGGCGGCTCGCCTCCGGGAAGGACGCCGTCCGGTTCGGGCTGGCCCTCATCGGGCAGCCACCGCAGAGCCTCCTCCACGAAAACTGGCGCCTTCAGCATCGTCGAATCGAGCGTTCGCGCGCTCCCGATGCGCTCCTGGGAGAGGTGGGCGTTTCCCATCGGAATGGAGACAGAGAAGGTAGTCCCGCGGCCTTCGACGCTTTCAACCTTGACCGAACCGCCGTGGAGCTTGACCAGTTCCTGCACCATGGCGAGGCCGATACCGCTCCCCTCGTGAGAACGGCCTCGTGTTTCCTGCACGCGGTGGAAGCGCTCGAATATGTGGGGGAGCTCGCGCTCCGGAATGCCAACCCCGGTATCCCGGATCGAGAGTTCCACTCTGTCGCCCGCGGGCCGCAGCTCGACCGCGATCTCGCCTTCGAAGGTGAACTTGAAGGCATTCGACATCAGGTTCAGGACGATCTTCTCCCACATCTCACCGTCCACGTAGACGGGATGCGGGAGCGGCGGGCAGTCCACGACGAGCGTCAGTCCCGCCCGCTCAATGGCGGAGCGGAAGACGCTCGCCAGATCGCGCGTGACCGCACCTAGATCTGCCGGCTGGTACCACACCTGGATTCGGCCGGCCTCGATGCGGGAGAAGTCGAGGAGCGTGTTGACGAGCTTCTGCAAGCGCAGGGCGTTCCGGTGTACGACGACGAGCTGTTCATGGGCTTCGGGCAGCAGAGCGCCGTCGCTCGCGAGCAGGTCTTCGGTCGGTCCGAGAAGGAGGGTGAGGGGTGTCCGGAATTCGTGCGATACGTTGGAGAAGAAAGCCGTCTTGGCCCGGTCCAGTTCGGCGAGGGCTTCGGCCCGACCCTTTTCTTCTTCATAGGCTCGCGCGTTCGCGATGGCGGTGGAAATCTGGCTCGTAACCAGCTCGAGAAAGCCGCGATAGAGCTCGTCGAGCTTCAGTCGGGCGCTGACGCCCGCTACGAGAAGCCCTGCCGGCTGATGGGGCGTGTTGGAGGAGATAGGGAGCACCACCGCGACGTCGGGCGGGTCGCTCCAGGGGCCGGGGGGCACGGCGACAAAGCGTTCGCGCAGACGATCCACTACGAGCCACGCTTCGCTCGCTTTCACCTCGGCGAAGGGCCAACCGGCGGGGTTCGCTTCCTCGAGGCCGACTACCGCCGGGCCGATGGCCGCGAGCGTCGAAAGCGGGCCGACGCCGGCCGCTGCGGCTAGACGGGCGCTCTTGCCGTCCGCGGCGAAGAGGTACAGGAGCGCGAAGGGAACGTCCTTGTCGTGAGCTTCCAATGTCTTCGCGGCGATGACGCAAGCCTCCTCGGCGCTCTTCCCCTCGCCCGCTCGCGCGCCGAGATCTCGTAGCGCGACCAACCGACGCTCGCCGACTACCTTATCGGTAATCTCGTGGACGGTCGCCAGGACTCCGCCGATACCGCTCTCGGAAGTCTCGTCCGGGACCGGGCTGTAGGCGATGGTGAAGTGCGTCTCCTCGATGAAGCCGTGGCGACGGATTTCCAGGAAGATGTCGTCCATCCAGGTAGCCGGACCGCCGTGGAATGGAGTGTCGACCAGCGGCTCGATAACGTGCCAGATCTCGGGCCAGCACTCGCTTGCCGGTTGTCCCATCGAGCGCGGGTGCTTCGCCCCGGGGACGGGTCGGTAGGCGTCGTTGTAAAGCTGGATGTACCGAGGTCCCCACCAGAGAAGCATCGGGAACCGATTGACGAGCAGGATCCGGACCATCATCCGCAGCGCCGGTGACCAGGACTCGACCGGACCGAGTGGCGTTCGCGACCAATCGCAGGCGCGCATGGCGCGGGCCATTTCGCTCTCGCCCGGAAAAAAACGGCGGTCCGTTTCCGGGCGTCTCGCGCTCACGGCCGCATCGTTCCCATTTATCGTTGAGGCTTTCTCCGAGGACCGCAGAGGACTCGATGGGTCCCGTCGACCGGGTTCGCGGACGTACACAGCTAAAGACTATGTTGACTCGGTGTGCAGCGAAACATCAGGCAAAGACCTGATTCGACCTCACTCGCGTTCGTTGACTCACGTTATCCCTGCCGGTGGCGGCCGAATTGACCCCCTGACGCTTTATCGGGAAAAAGCTCGCGCCCCCGCCGAACATCAATCACCGCTTCGAGTTTTCTCCGCCTGAAAGCGGCCGAGCACCCGGATAGCCGGCTAGGAAGGCTGCCGCCGCCCCGTATTCCAGTCCCAGCCACAACGCCCGCCATTCCTGCGAAGGCTGTTCGAGAATCTCGACGAGCTGGCGTGCTCTGGAAGGTCGCCAGCGATTGCAGAAACCTCTTGTCGTGGCCAAGCGGGAAAAAAGCGGGGTTCATTGTTGCGTGACCCCGCAAGTCTTTCCCGCGATCTCCATTATCTACCCCGGGCTTTGCGAGCATTCTCACGGCGAATCCGGTTGAACCTATAGGCGAGGTGAGATCTCGTGGTCGAAAAGCCGCGCGAAACCGGTGGCACGCAAGTTGCTCCTCTTTGAAGCATGACCACGACGATCGAGGCAACTCTTCGGGAGCAACAAAGGAGAATCACCTCGTCCATTGCGCTCGTTCTCGTCCTGGTCACTCTCGGCTGCACCAACACGTCCCCGATAGCCACTTTCACTTCGTCCCTAGTGCCACTTGTGGTTTACACCGAATGGGCCGTCGCTCAGGAGAACCTCGTGGCCTACGCGGGCGATCGAGGACGTACGGTGATCCCCGAGATGTTCATCTGGCAAGAGCGCCCGGGGAAGCTCGCGTGCCCCCCGATTGCCGAGCCGCGCTTCAACGGGTGCTTCCACCCGGATGCGAGCGGAGGGCCGCGCATCGAATGGGACCGAGCCGCACCATCGATCCTCCGCCACGAAAGCGGCCACGCAATCCTCTGGGCTCTCGAGGACCCGCGATGGGACTGCTTCGAGCATGACGACCCGTCGTCCTCGAACTACGAGCCGGCGTGCACGTCCGGGGTGCGGCGATGAGCCTGGTGGCTTCGTGCTGGCGTAGTCAAGAATCGCGGGTTTGACGGGCCGGGCTCCCGGCCCTACGTGAAAACGGCCGAGACTCATCGGAACAACATAAGACGAAAGCTCGACCTTCATTCCGTAAGCGATCTCACCCGATTCGCCGTCCGAAATAGCATTATCGAGCCTTAGCTCGTCCTTCCCGCCCTACTCTCGAATTCCCTGCCGGGATCCGTAATTTCCCGTATTCCGGCCGAGGCCCGCCCCGCTGACTAATAGAGGCAACCGAAAGGCGAGGATCCCCATGCACCTTCATGAATCTGCGGCCACACGGTCCGCGACGACAACCGCTCGCGTTCTCCTGGTTGACGATCACGAGATACTCCGCAGGGGGCTGAGGAGCATCCTCGAGACTCGCAAGGACTGGGAGATCGTGGGTGAAGCTACGACGGGCCGGGAGGCGGTGCAGAAGGTCGACGAGCTGAAACCGGACGTGGTGGTCATGGACATCAGCATGCCGGAGCTGAACGGGCTCGAGGCCGTTCGCCAGATCGTTAGGCTTGCCCCGCGAACGGAAGTGCTGGTACTGACCATGCACGAGTCCGAGGACCTGGTGCGCGAGGTCCTCGAGGCGGGAGCACGAGGGTACCTCCTCAAATCGGACGCCGCCTCGCAGCTGATTGCCGCCATCGAGACGCTCCGCGTTCACAAGCCGTACTTGACGTCGAGCGTGAACGACGTGGTTCTCACGGGGTACCTCGGCGGCAAGCCCCCGAGGGGAGAGACGTCCGGGGGAAGACTTACGCCGCGGGAGCGCGAGATCGTGCAGCTTCTCGCCCAGGGATTGACCAACAAGGAAGTCGCGACGACACTGCACATCAGCGTCAAGACCGCGGAAACCCACCGCACCAACGTCATGCGGAAGCTCGACCTTCATTCGGTGACCGAGCTCGTACGGTACGCGGTGCGCAACCACATCATCGAAGCGTGAGCGGAGCCTCGCGGAGCGAGAAGGAGCTCCCCGGTCAGGAGGCGGTGCCGGCGGAGGATATGGTCCTTGCGGCGGTTATCGCGAGCGACGGCGGTCGCCGCTCGGTGATACTGTTCCCGCGCACTCCAAGAAGAACTTGAGCCTGCTTTTTCGAAGGAAGTCGAGGTCTCTCTTTGACGCTGGCCGTGGGGCATTAAAAGGCGATGGGATGCGCTTCTCAGCGCACCCCAATCGCCCGTCGTGGCGGGGGCGGAGCACCGATGTCTCGGGCTCTCCGCCTTGCGTGGGCTTCAATATAGCCAGGTGACGAAGGTCTCGACATCGGGTAATGGCCCGACATCGCCTGGTAGGCGTACCCGATTTACCTATCCTGTCGGACAACACTTAGCGTGTGTCCACGCGAATTCTTCGTCGGCGGCGCTCCCCAATCTCTATCGCTCCGGTGGCCGTCCGGGGCCCTAGCGACCATTTCCGTGGCTACCCACGGAAGTCGAGCGGTGGGACACTTCGAGCTCGTTCAGGACCGTCTCGACGCCCGCGACCGACGCGACCAGCGAAGCCGCGCGTTCCTTCTGATACGAGTCCGGTACGTTTCCGGTAAGGCGCACTTCGCGCCCGTCGACCGACACCCGGATCCACCTGGCGTCGACTCCTTCGGCGTGGAGGAGCAGCTCATAATCCGCACTCTCGATCTCGAGCTCCGCGACCCGCCCCGCGCGCTGGTCCTCCTCGATCCGGGGGATCACTTGCGCATCGACATCGATTCGGTCAACGACCTCCCGCACCCCCGCGGTATCGCGCGCGATTTCCAGAACCGCCGCTCGGATCTCGTTGGACGGTACCGCGCCGGTGAGGGTCACCGTCCCGCCGTTGGAATCGACGTCGACGCCAAACGCGGAAGCGGACTTCGACAGCGCCAGCGCCGTCTTCACTTTCACCGTCAGAAACGCGTCCTTCGACGTATCCCGAACGGTTTCCGCCGCATGCTCCAGATCCCCGGCCACCGCCTTGCCGGCCTCGGCCATGTCGACCTCCCCGCCGCGCCATCGCGACAGGTAGAGCACTCCGATGACGATGACGATGACGACCAGTAACACCAGCCCGGCTCGTACGAATCCACTCTCACTAGCGAGCTTCTTCATGACTTCCTCCCCGATTCTTCCGTTCAGTGCAGCGCAGAAATTAGGTTCGAAGTCCTCAAAGAGCAACTTTCGTGCCACGCACTCGGGCAGCATGCGCAGCGAGTTCCAGCCCGACGCCTCTCACTTGCGCCATTCAACGGAGTATCGCGAGTAAGAATTGCGCGGGAGGCTTCTTTCGCCGTTGTAAGAACCGGCGCTCTTCTCCGCGCGGACACGCAATTCTTTCCTTCGAACGGCAGCGACGATGCCTCGCGAGCCGAATTTCATCTGAATCCATGGGCTTTCGCCGGCCGCGTCCTCCTGGCATCACTGTTGCACTGAGCGAAGGAACGGGGGCAATTGAGCCCTCCAAGAAAAGAGGAAATATCTCTATGAAACATCGAACGATTGGCTACATGGGAGCGATCGCGCTCGCGATGGCCACGACGGTCGTCGCCCAGGAGCAGACGCCCGTAGTACCCGAGCCGCAGACGCCTGCTCGAAGCACGACCGAGGACCGCCGCATCGAAGGCGAAGTGCTGGAGGTGAGCGCGCGGACGCTGGCGGTTCGGACCGACGACGGACGCAGGATGACGTTCTCCGTCGACCGCGATCTGACCACGGGCGCGGAGCCCATCACCGTGGGGAGCCGGGTCCGTGTGGACTACCACGGCGAAGAGCAGCTCATGGTCTCGACCGTGGGTCGGATTCCGACCGGCGGCGCCGAGGTCGCGAGAATCGAGACGCCCCAACCCGCGCCGCCCGCGGTCGAACGAAGAACCGAAACGCGTCAACCCGCGCCGCCCGCGGTCGAACGGCGGGACGAGCTTCCTGGAACCGCGAGCCCGCTTCCGATGATGCTCGCGGCCGGACTGGCGCTCCTCGGTTCAGGGGTCGGCTTGTCCGCATGGCGCCGCGCGTGATCTCCGCGGGGGGAAGGTAGACGACGCCATCATGCGGCCCGTAACCGCAGACCACCCGGCGCTCATGGCGTCGGGTGGTCGACTTTCCGCCTGGATCTCCCGGCTGGAAGCGTCGATGATCGCCGTGGGTCTCGGCATCGTCGGCCTCTCTGTCATCACCTACCTTGACATCTGGGCTTACCAAGGCATCAACGGGCTCACGCTTTGGTTGGACGCCGCCGCGGGGGGGAAAGCGCGGTCGACCTCGGGCTTCAGCTATTTTCCCGGGCAGGCGATGGGGTGGATCGAGATCCCGAGGCTCGGAATATCAGCGATCGTCGCCCATGGGGAAGACGACGGCACTCTCATGCGGGCGGTCGGCCACATCCCCGGAACCGCGTTTCCCGGGGAAGGCGGGAATGTCGGGCTTGCCGGGCATCGCGATACGTTCTTCCGGGCCCTCGAGGGAATCGAGCGCTTCGACACAATTCGTCTGGTCATGCCGGATGGCGTCTTGGAATACGGCGTGGTGGACGTCAGGGTCGTGAGGCCGAGCCAGGTAGAGGTCCTCGATCCCACGGTCTTGCCTTCGTTGACGCTCGTGACCTGCTACCCCTTCGAGTACGTTGGCTCCGCGCCCTACCGGTACGTGGTCCGCGCAGAAGAGCTGCGCCACGAGTGACTGAGCCGATGGTTCTTCATTCTGGGGGGTCGACCCGAGCCGAAATACGGTGAAGCACCGATACCGGCGCACCCGACGTACGGAGAAAACCATACTTGTCCGCGGTTCCCGAGGGGCGTAGTCTATCGGGCGTGACTGCGGGCAACGCGGAAGTCGAAAGATTCCTGTCGGACCTCGCTCACGACCTCAGGAACCTTCTCGAGGGCCTCGACCTGGCGCTCTTCCGCGTCCCGGTCTCGGCATCGGAGGCCGAGGTCAGGGACATGACCCATCGCGAGATCTACGGCCTCATCCGCAAAACCGAGAGCCTTCTCGATCGCACGCGGCTCCGGGAAAGCCGAGTCGAGCTTCGGCCTTCGTCGGTCGAGCTCGGAGCCGTCTGCCGGGCTTCCGTCGAGAAGCTCGCTCCCTTCGTCCGGAAGCGGCGGCTGACTCTCGACGTGGGGCAAGAGCCCTCGTTCGCCTCGGCCGATCCGGCGAGCCTGGACAAGATCGTCGGAAGTCTCCTCCACGCCGCGGCCCGTCTGACGACGAACGAAGATTGCATCCGACTGTCACACAGGACGACGGGTGGCAAGGCCGAGTTGCGGGTCGAGATCCCCTCGAGCTCCATCGCCGACGGCCGGGTGGAGCGTCTCCTGTCGCTTTCGGACGAGAGCGGCCTCGGCTTGGGAGTTTCCCGCGCCCTCGCGCGCCTTCAGGGGGGAGATCTCTCGTGGGAGCGCGACGAGGACCAGACCCGCACGCTTCGATTCGTCCTCACGATGCCCGGGACACAGGACCGCGAGCAGGCGGACCACAACCCTTTCCACTCGAGAAACGACGACGTTTCGATCCTGGTCGTGGACGACAACACCGACGCCGCGCAAAGCCTGGCGATGCTGCTCTCGCTCTCCGGATACGAGACCGAGGTGCGGCACGACGGCCGCTCGGCCCTGGAGGCGGTCCATGCGCTCGCGCCCGACGTCGTGCTGCTCGACCTCGGTCTTCCCGACATCGACGGCTATGAGGTCTGCCGGACGATTCGCCGCGGGGAGGCCCCGACGGGACTGACGAACGTGACGCTCGTGGCGGTGTCCGGCCGCGGCGACGACGAAGCCCGGCGACTGAGCGTGGAGGCGGGCTTCGACGCCCACCTTCTCAAGCCCGTCCACCCAACGGAGCTGCTGCGAGTCCTTACGAGATCCCAAGAGGGAACGCGAAGACGCCAAGATGAGGGCGCAAAGAACTCACTGAGGTAGACTCCCGAGTTTTTTGGTCCATCAAGATCAGGGTCAGGCGCTTCCGCGTGGATGTAAGTTCGACTCACCCGCGAAAAAGGTCCTCGGCGGGCGCGTTGCTGTGCTGTAGCGCTTGTACGTTCTCTTCGCGCCTCTCGCTACGTCGAACCTCGTAGTCGATCGCTTTCCGCCAGGGCCTACCCGCCTCGGAATCGACCGGTTCGCGGCGCTCCATTGGATGGCACGCGCGTTGCTACTGCAGGTCTCATGAGCTCACCGTCACGATTCCATCTCCGAGCTGGAGCATCCGTCGGCCTGACCCTGCTCCTCGCTGGTTCTCTGGTTGCCTTGCTGGCATTGGTAGCGGTCGCAAGCCTCATCGGTATTCGCGGCATCCGCCTCGTCCCCGCGCCCGGGGGTCTCCCTGGGCTCGCCGTACCCGCGGCGCCTGCCGCGGCGCCACGCGATTCCTGGGCTCCGGTCGAAGCGGGGCTCCGTCATCTCAGCCGCAACGTTCGCGGTCGCGACGCGAAGACGCTGGGGCGGATATACGAGGAACGGGGATTTCGTCCGTTCTGGGTCACGCCGGACTCCCTGAGCGACGCGGGGCAAAGCCTCGTCGGGCACCTGGCCGGTCCGAGCCGCGAGAGACTCTGGAGCGAGGAGCGGCGTCTGGCGGAGATCGGCCATCTGTTGGATCGTGCCTATCCCCGGCCGTTCGAAGTCCGCGTTCACGCCATCCCTGAGTTGGAGTGGGCATTTTCGAAAGCGTTCCTTCTCCGGACCAGCCGCCTCCTCGAGGGTCGGCGGCCATCCGCGCGTGCTCGAGGAAGTTGGAACGTTCGGGATCGATCCCCCGACATGGCTCAGGTGTTCGGTCGCATCGAGGAAATCGGGGTCAGCGAGACCCTTCGCGAGCTCGGTCGATCCCACGAGCCCTATACTTCCCTCCGGCGAGCGCTCGCTTACTACCAAAGCATCGAGCGGGCCGGGGGTTGGATCGCGATCGAGGATGGCGCCGCCCTCGAACCCGGCGACCACTCGGAGAGAGTCCTCGCGCTTCGCCGGCGCCTCCGCGTTAGCGGCGATCTCGAAGGCCGATCCGAGAGCTTTCGCTTCGACACAGAGATCGAGACCGCGGTCCGACGGTTCCAGGAGCGCCACGGACTGACCCCCGATGGCCGGGTGGGGACGAAGACCCTCGCGGCGTTGAACGTGCCGGTCGAAGAAAGGGTTCGGCAGCTGGAGATCAATCTCGAGCGCCGGCGCTGGCTCCCCCCGAGCCTGGGTGAGGAGTTCGTGTGGGTCAACATTCCCGAGTTTCGCCTGCGCGCATTCCGAACCGGGCGGGTAGTCCTCGACATGCCCGTTATCGTGGGCAGCCCCTCGACTCCCACCCCGAGCTTCGAAGACGAGATCGAGATGGCGATTGTCAACCCCTACTGGAACGTGCCGTTATCCATTGCCGCCTCTGAGATCGCGCCCCGGGCGGAAGCCGACCCTGCCTATCTGGAGCGCGGAAGCTTCGAAGTCCTCGACTCCGGCGGATCCCTCGTTCCCCCCGAGGATTTCAGGGCCGCGGACCTGGAGGGCGGGCGTTATCGCATCCGCCGCAAACCCGGACCCGCGAACGACCTGGGCCGCATCAAGTTCATGCTCCCCAACGAACATAGCGTCTACCTTCATGACACGCCCGCGCGGCACCTGTTCGAGCGCGAAACGCGGGCCTTCAGCCATGGATGCATCCGAGTGGGCCGGCCCCTGGAGCTGGCGAGGCACCTCATTCCCGCGGGCTTCCGCGAAGGCGAGCTGGCGAGTGAAGCAGGAGGGACGGAACGAGTCGTCCGGCTCGACCGGCCCGTCCCCATCTACATCGTGTACTTCACCGCGTGGCGAAGCGACGATGGCATGGTCCATTTTCGGGATGACATTTACGGCCACGATGACGAGTTGTGGGCCGACCTTCGAGGAGATCGCGCGGTCGAGTCGGCGGTTCTCTCCCTGGGACTGCTCTCCTCGGATTTCGAGTAAACGCACCCGCGATTGCATCGCCGGAGTGCGATCGTTCCCCTTCTCGCGGTCATCGCAGCCGCGCTGGCCGCGGCCCCTTGTCTATGGGGACGATTCGAAGCCCTCGCGAACGGCGGCTGACCGAGCCTCTGGGCACCCGGTTGCAATAGCGAGCTCCGTTTGGCGCAGGGCGACCGCCTTCGAGTGCTCGGCCACAACGGGCTCGCGCCGGCGCCAGCTTGGCGCGATCTCATGGACACGGCTGCGCCGCTGCCCCATTCCCATCGAGATCCGGCCTCTTGGTACCTCACTGCCTTCTAAGCGCTGATGAGCTCAGAGACCGCCTGAAGCGGCTCGACATGCTCGCACAACAGCTTGACCATCGCGAGAATCGGCACCGCTAGAAGCAGACCATAGATGCCCCAGGCCCAGCCGAAGAAGATCATGGCGATGAAGATCGCGACGGGGTTCATGCGCATACGCCTGCCTAGAATTGCAGGAGTGACGAAGTAGCTTTCGACGGCGTTCACCGCGAAGTAGACGCCGCCGACGAGGACTGCCCTCCCGAAGTCCTCGAACGTGACGTAGGCCACGAGAGTGAGGATGATGACGGTCGCGAGCGGGCCCAAGTAGGGCACGAAGTTCAAAACCGCAACCATTATTCCCCAGAGATAGGGGCTGGGCATCCCGAGGAAGTGCATGGAAACCCCTACCACAAGACCGAGGCCGACGTTGATCAAGCTCACGGTCAGGAGATAACTGGAAATGTTTCTCTCCAGCTCTCGCGACAGGTCGACCGCGGCGACTTTATCCTCGAGCCGCGGGAGGATGGTGATGGCCTTTCTCAGAAAGAGGTCGCCGGACGCGAGCAACAAATAGAGCAAGATCAGACTTGCGACCGCGGCCGCGATGAAATCGCTGGTGCTCTCGAAGAGAAGGCTCGTCAGCCTCGGCCCTCGCATTTCCACCGAGGGAGCTTTATCGGCGGAGACCTCGGTCATTGCCTCGACTTGTTGCGCGGCCAGGCTGAGGTTCTCGACCGGCTTCTTCCAGGCGCGAAGCTCGCCCGAGGCCTGCCGAAGAATCTTCGGGGCGCGTGCGAGCCAGTCGTTCGCCGGCCCGACGAATTGATACGCGCCCAGGCCAACGACACCGAGAGCGGCGCCGAGCACCAGAGCGGCGCCGACGGCCTCGGGCACGCCGCGCCTTCTCAGCCATCGCACCGGCGGCGTGAGCACGAGCTTCAGAAAGTACGCGGCGGTGACGGGAAGGAGAAGCTCTCGGGCAAAATAGATCGTATACAGAACCGCCAGGCCGACGAGCGCGGACGTCGCCGCCGAGCTCCCTGCCCATCCGGACCGCTTCGGCGCTCTCTCCGTCACGTTCCGTGAATCGTTTGCCATCACGGCTTCATTCCGCGGTGAACTAGTGTCGACGTTCATGTCTCGCTCCTACGCAACTCCCATGCCAGAGGGTTTCGGCGCGGGTCCCTAGGGAGACATACGGTTCCAACAGGAGCTAGATCCGCGAAACCTCCGAATAGCGCTCCTCGAGCTTTGGTTCTACTTTCGACGCAGGAAGGAAGAAAATCATGCGCAATTCTTGGAGAGGCATCGTTGCCGGTGCGGCCGGAGGCGTCAGCGCCACCGTCGCCATGTCCGCTTTCCAGAGCTTGTGGAACTACGCAGGCCGCCGCACTTACTCGAACGGCTCGAGTGGCGCGAACGGCTCAGGAGAGGAGCCGGCGACCGAAAAAATGGCCCGGCGCCTTTCCAAGGGGTTCTTCGGGCACAAGCTGGACAAGCGGCAGACGGGGTTCGCTGCAAACGCTTTCCGCTTCGGATTCGGCACCGCCGTCGGCGCGTTCTATGGCGCGGTCGCCGAGTTCTCCCCGGCCATTGCCCGCGGTGACGGGGTTCCCTTCGCGACGGGCCTCATGGCTGTTTCCGACGAGGTCGCGGTGCCCGCGCTTGGCCTCTCCCGCGCGCCGCAGGACAGGCCGATGTCCGCTCATCTCTACACGCTCTGTTCGCATGTGGTCTATGGATTCGTGCTCGAAACCACACGGAGGGCGGTGCGGCGTGCCCTCGAAAACCGATAGAAAAGGAGCTATCCATGAACGTCAAGTCCGAAAGCGGCAAAATCGGATATGCCCTGCTCTGGCTGTTGGGAGTGCCCATCCCACTGCTGTTGATAATCTTCGTCCTCCGCGGCTGCACCTAATCCAAAGCACCGGAGCTTGCAAAAGAATTAGCGGTAGGTCTCGACGAGACCTACCGCTTTCTTGCCTTAGGCCGGATATGCCCCCACGGCGCCGACCGCAGGCTCTTGCTGCAGCATACGGGAGGAAAGCAGTTTCCCAACCGTCATCCCCGCTTCCCTCCGCTGCCGCAGCCCCTATGAAAACAAATTGGGATTTCGTCGGCCATACGGTTGTTACTCGAGGCAGCCGTAGCCCTCCTCGCGCTCGGTGCCAGATCGGGGTGGCCCGCATCTCGTCCACGGCAATAGATGCCACCAGCGCGGAAAATTCTTCCGGACTCTCTCGGGTTTTCTGGTGCGGGTTTTGCTTGCTTTCGATAAGATGGGGCACGCGGCTTCGCTCTTGAAGGAGACGGTCAGCGAATGGAGCCGCGACCGTGCTTCGCGGCTCGCGGCGGCGCTCGCTTTTTACACTACATTCTCCATTGCTCCACTTCTAGTCATCGTCATCGCCCTCACGTCCCTGGTATTTGGCGAAGAGGCGGTGCGAGGACAAATCGAGCGCGAGCTGGGAGCCCTCGTCGGCGAGGAGGCGGCCGCCTTCGTGCAGGACGTGATCGCCCGCGGCCGCCGGGAGGACTCGAGAGGCTGGGCTTCGGTCGTCGGAATCCTGGCGCTCTTCTTCGGCGCCACCGGAGCCTTCGCCGAGCTCCGCGGAGCGCTCAACACCGTCTGGAACGTCGAGCCGGAGAACGGCCGCTTCTTCGCCGGCCTCTTCGAATCCCGCCTGCTGTCGTTTGCCATGGTGCTCGGTGTCGGCTTTCTTCTTCTGGTGTCGCTCGTCGTCAGCGCGGCCCTCGCGGCGCTCACCGAGTCCCTCGGGCGTTTCGCAGGCAGCGGCGAAGCCGTCCTGGTTTCCATGAGCTTGCTCACCTCTTTTCTGGTGGTGACCGCTTTGTTCGCGATGATCTTCAAGTTCCTTCCCGATGCCGAAGTCCAGTGGAAGGACGTTTGGATCGGCGCCTCGGTCACCGCTCTTCTGTTCTCGGGCGGGAAGTTGCTTATTGGTCTCTACCTCGGCCGGAGCGCCGTGGCCTCGACGTACGGGGCCGCGGGAGCGCTAGCCGTCCTTCTGTTATGGGTCTACTATTCGGCCCAGATTCTGCTCCTTGGCGCGGAGTTCACGCAGGTGTATGCCAGTCGATTCGGCTCCCACCGTATCCCGGTCGAGTCGAACCCGGTCGGCGTACTTCAAGAAAGGTGAGGGCTTGTGGCAAATCGAATCTCGAAACGCGTCGTCTTCGGCCTCGTCGCAGCGCTCGCGGTCATCGTGCTTGCGTTGGCCCTAGTTCCCCGTATCTGGCTCCATCGCCTTCGACCCGTCGCCCGGGACAAGGTCATCGAGCTCCTCGAGGAGCGGTTCGACGACGTGCGCCTCGAACGACTGGACATTCAACTCCCTCCAGGCGCCCTCTTGTTCCCGCGCCTGATCGCGGCGGGCGACGGCCTCTCGTTAAGCCTTCCCAATCGGGTGGAGGAAGGCGTTGCTCCCTTCATTACCATGAAAGAGTTCGAAGTCGAGGTGGGGCTCTTCGGGGTGTTTCGAGATCCCATTCGGGTGAAGAGCCTTCGAATGGTCGAGCTTACGATCCAGATACCGCCGAAGAAGGAGCAGGACGGGCCGGAGGGCAAATCGGAACCGCCCCCTCGTTTCGTGGTGGAAGACCTCGTCGCCGACGGCGCGATCCTGCGGATAATTCCTCGCAACCCGGAAAAAGACCCGCTGCAGTTCGACCTGCATCAGCTGCGGGTTCGCTCCGCGGGTCTGGGCGAGCCGATGGAGTTCGACGCGATTCTCCAGAACGCGAAGCCGCCCGGCGAGATTCAGACCGAGGGGAAGTTCGGTCCGCTCCGCCTTTTCGACGCCGGCTCGAGCCCGGTGTCCGGCGAGTACGTGTTCGCGAAAGCGGACTTGTCGGTATTCAACGGTATCGGCGGAACGCTCTACTCCGAGGGACGCTTCGACGGCGTCCTGGAGCGCATCGAGGCCTCGGGATTCACCGAGACGCCGGATTTCCAGCTCAAATCGGCGGGGAATCCCGTTGCACTTCGGACGGATTACAAGGCCGTCATCGACGGCACCAACGGGGACACGCTTCTTCAGCCGGTCGAAGCCCTCCTCGCCAGCTCCCGCTTCCGGACAGAAGGTGGCGTCGCTAAACGACCGGGCGCCGACGGAAAAACGGTCTGTGTCGACGCCGAAGGCGCTGGCGATCGCATCGAGGATTTCCTCCGCCTGGCGATGAAGAACGAGCCGCCGGTCATGACGGGCGAAGTTCGCTTCCGGTCTCTGATCCTCATACCCCCGGGAAAGGTGGACGTCGTAGAAAAGCTCGTTCTGGACGGAGAATTCGTGATCGAGTCCGCTGAATTCCCCGAGGCGAAGGTCCAGGACAAAGTCGACAAGCTCAGTCAAACGGGGAAGGGGGAAAACGCCGATAACGCCGTTTCCGCGCTTCAGGAGGAGCGGGTGGCCTCGGACATGCGGGGGTCGTTTCGCCTGGAGGGCGGAGTGATGTCTCTCTCTTACCTCTCTTTCGCCGTGCCGGGCGCCGAGGTCAGGCTCAAAGGGACCTACGGCCTCGTGACCGGGCAGATCGATTTTCAGGGAGAGCTGCGTACCGATGCCAAAGTCTCCGAGATGACGAGCGGGGTCAAGTCGTTCTTCCTCAAACTCATCGATCCGTTGTTCGCGAAAAAGGGAATGGGCGCCATCATCCCCATCCGAATCGGTGGAACCCCCGATTCCCCCTCCTTCGGCTTGGACTCGGGAAGGGTCTTCAGTTCCGAAGAAATGACTTCTCCGGCCAACCGCCCAGGAGAAGAAGGTGATTGGAGAAAGGTGATCCCGTCCTGCAGTGAAGTCCTCGCGACCGAAGGAAACACAGGCGGGTAGCCTCCCGACATGAAAAAGCCTCGCCTCCCAACCTCAAGAAGGCGAGATGAACCCTACTCGGTCGTGCGCCGCGGCGTGTTTCTCTTCAGCGCCTCGACGAACGGACGCGTGACGTCGTTGACCGGAACCTTCGTCGAAACGAGGATGTCGGTGCCGCTCAGATCTTTGCCGTAGACCTCGTGGTTCGCGCTGTCGTCGACGGTCAGAACCGATCCGTCGAGCGCGACGCCGGCGAAGACTACTTTGTTTCGAGAATAGGAGTAAATCGGTGAGTCGAACGTGAGGTTGGTGCCCGCTTCGACCCGGCGGCCCACCGGCCCGGCGACCGCTCCCCCATCCGCGCCGAGCTTGAGGTTGTCCTTGAGCATCTCCCGGAGCCCGTCGGGCTCGGTGAAGACCAGAATCAAGTCCGTGGCCAAGGCGATCGCCGTAAAATGCCGGCGGCGTAGCCGGAGAGCCATTGCCACTCCCGGGTCGGAGACTCCCTCTTCTACGGGCTTCGGTCGTCGAGAACCGGGTGTTCCCTGTATCGCTCGAGGAAGCCCCCTGAACCACAATTTGAAAGCTATGCAAATGCGAACTCTGGTTCTTGTTGCGGTGCCATGGGTGCTGTGGGTGAGCTCCCCCGACGCAGATGCCAAGGGAGAAGCGTCTTTCATGGTGGGCAAGAGTTTCGTCGAAGAGCTGCGTCTCGACGACAAAGCGAGTTTCGGCGCCACCATCGGGGTGTTTTCCCGGATCGTAGGATTCGAGCTCGGCTTCGACTACATGCCGACCTCGGACTTCGACGTTTCCGGAGTCAACCTCGGGGCATCGGTCCTGAATCTCGCCGGAAACGTCGTTCTCCAGGCCCCGCTCGGGGAGTTCTATCCCTATGGCACCGTCGGATACGGCGCCTTCTTCGCGAACGCGAGCGGCGACCTCGCGACCGACGAGTTCCTCGGGACATTCGGTGCCCTCAACTATGGAGGGGGGCTGAAGTTGTTCTTCCACGAGAACGTGGGAATCCGCGTCGACTACCGGCGCTTCGCGATTCAGACGGACATCGATGACCCAAGTCTCGAGATCCCCATCGTCGGCGAAGAGATCAACGCGGAGCCCGATATCGACCGATTCCTCGTGGGGGTGGCGCTCCGCTGGTGAGCCATCACTCATCCCGCTCGACGGTTCTCCTCGCGATCCCCCTCGAACGACGTTCTTCCTGGCGTGACGATAAGCGGTGTTGATTTCGGCTACCGGTACGGGCTTGGTCAGATGGCATCGAACCCCGGTCCGCGCGCCCGCGTTGACCTTAGAGGGCCAGCTCGGGGGCCAGATATCGCTGCGGGGACCAGTCTTCGGTCCGTCCGCAATGCTCCTGGCTCCCACGATGCGTGTAAGAAGCGCGTTCGTTCTTTGCACGCGTCGCAAGTATTTCGCGCGATCTACGTTATCGCGCCCGGGAGTTTGGTGGTGATTGCCACGCCGAATGCCGTCGAACCCGTAGGGTAAGGCGAGAGCTGGCGGCCGAAAGGCGGCGCCAAGCCTGGCACGCAAGTTGCTCTTTCCTCTTGAAGGATGGCAACGACGCGAGGGAACTCTTCAAGAGCAGCAAACGGCGGGAGCCGCATCACCTCCTGCACCGCGCTCTTTCTGGTCCTTTTCACTCTCGCCTGCACGAACGAATCCCCGACAGGCCCGACAAGCTCGACAGCCACTTCCGTTTCGTCCTCGTTGCCGCCCGTGGTTTCGAGTGAATGGGCCATCGGTCAGAAAACCCTCGTCGCCTACGTTGGCGATCGGGCGTATTCGATCGTGCCCGAGGCGTTCCTCTGGGAAGAGCACGAAGGTAAGTTCCCGTGCCCGCCGAGTCAGGAGCCGCGCTTCAACGGGTGCTTCCATCCCGATGCGGCCGGCGGGCCGCGCATCGACTGGGACCGGGCCGCGCCATCGATCCTCCGCCACGAAAGCGGCCACGCGATACTCTGGGCTCTCGAGGACCCGCGATGGGACTGCTTCGAGCATGACGACCCGGCTAACCCGAACTACGAGCTGACGTGCAGGCTCGGCGT
>DAISKN010000028.1:0-19791 GCA_036820975.1 Acidobacteriota bacterium
CCAGGAATACGTGCTGCCCTACGCCAACCGCCGGGCCGCCGAGCTCCGCGACCAGATCAAGAAGCGGCCGGTGGAGACGTACAACGTCCTCGATCGGCGATGGATGATGGGCCAGGAGAACCAGATCTACAACTACGCGTTCTACGACCCAGGTCGGCGCCGGTTCAACGGGCTCGCGGTCTATCGCTACTCCGTCGAGCCCTTCGGTCTCGCCGAGCGGCTCTACGCGCGTGAGGCGGACTGGGTCGCGTCGGAGGGCGCCTGGACGTTCAAGGACGGCTGGAGAAGGGATTTTCGCGAAGGGGGAAAGGTCGAGGCGTTCGAGGAGCGAAGAGTCGTGGGCATGGAGCCCCCGTCGTATTTCGTCAAGGAGGAGCGCCGGTCGGAGCAGATGACCTACCTCGAGCTCAGCAGCTACGTCGCCGACCTGAAACAGGCCGGCTTCGACGTCGTGCGACTCGAGGTGGCGCTTCAGTCGAAGTTCGCGTTTCCTCTGGCGGCGCTGGTGACGGTCCTCATCGCCATTCCCTTCTCCTTCACTCCGGGAAAGAAGGGCGCTCTCTACGGAATCGGGATGGCGATCGGAATCGGCCTCTCTTACTACGTGGCCACGCGCCTGTTCGCCTTCATGGGAGAGACGGCGATGCTGCCGCCGGAAATCGCCGCATGGGCGCCGAACGCCCTGTTCAGCATCGGGGCTCTTTACGGCTTGTTCAACGTGAGAACGTAGAAACGAGAAATCCCAATACAAGGGGGATGGGGGGACCGGGGGGATTAGGGGATGGGGCCGTGTTTACGGCCGGCCATCTCCCCATCCCCCAATCTCCACATCCCCCTTCTTACACTCTTTGCGTCTTTGCGCTCGATTCCCTGGCAACGTGATCTACGAACCCGCTTTCCGCAGCTCCTCGGCTTTGTCGGTCTTCTCCCAGGTGAACGTGGGCTCGTTGCGCCCGAAGTGGCCATAGGCGGCGGTCTTCTTGTAGATCGGCCTCCGCAGGTCGAGGTGGGCGATGAGTTCCTTCGGGGTCAGCGGGAAATGCCCGCGGATGAGCTCCGCGAGCTTCCGTTCTCCAACTTTCCCGGTTCCGAAGGTGTCGACCATGATGGAAACGGGATCGGCGACGCCGATGGCGTAGGCGAGCTGCACCTCGACTTCCCGCGCGAGTCCGGAGGCGACGATGTTCTTCGCGATGTAGCGGGTCATGTAGGAGGCCGAGCGATCCACTTTCGTCGGATCCTTTCCCGAGAACGCGCCCCCGCCGTGGCTTCCGACGCCGCCGTAGGTGTCGACGATGATCTTGCGTCCAGTGAGCCCGCAGTCCCCCTGGGGGCCTCCGACGACGAAGCGCCCCGTTGGATTGATGTAATAGCGGGTGCGGTCGTCGAGCAGTTCCGAGGGGATGACCGCCTTGATCACCTGCTCCTTGACCTCGTCGCGAAGAGTATCGATCTTCACCAGGTTGCTGTGCTGGCAGGAAATGACCACGGTGTCGATGCGGACCGGGCGGCCATTGTCGTACTCGACCGTGACCTGGCTCTTGCCGTCGGGACGCAGGTAGTCAAGAGTCTCGGTCTTCCGGACCTCCGCGAGCCTTCTCACGAGCTTGTGGGCGAGGATGATCGGCATCGGCATCAGCTCTTCGGTCTCGTCGCAGGCGTAGCCGAACATCAGACCCTGATCCCCGGCGCCGCCCGGATCGACTCCCATGGCGATGTCCGGAGATTGCTCGTTGATGGTGTAAAGCACGGCGCAGGTCTCGTGGTCGAACCCGAACTTGGCGCGCGTGTAGCCGACGTCCCGGATCGTGTCTCGGACGATTCGGGGAAGGTCGGCGTAGGTTTTGCTGGTGATCTCGCCGGCGATGATGGCGATTCCCGTGGTTACGAGGGTCTCGCAGGCGACGCGGGACATGGGGTCCTCGGCGATCAGCGCGTCCAGAATGGCGTCGGAAATCTGGTCGGCGATCTTGTCGGGATGTCCCTCAGTCACCGACTCTGACGTAAATAGATGTCTACCGTCCTGGCTCATCTTTCTCCTCTTGGCTCCTCTTGGCTCCTCCGGCCCTCCTGCAGGGGATGGGACGTTATTTAGGCGACTCAGGCGAAACGTATGTTTTTAGCACAAGGACCGATCGATATCCAAACGGCCCCCGACTTGAACCCGGGCTCCCGGTGAGATTCAATCCCCCGGTGCCCCGGACAATCCAGAAACCCAGGGCGGCACCGGTTCCGCACCGGCCGTCGAAGGGAATGGGGGCCCGCATGGCCCGACACCCGGCCCGTCCCGCGGTCGCGCCGGCTCCGACCCCGGTCCGCGAGTACGGCTGGGCGATTCTCCTCTACGCCGTCGCCACCGTGGCGCTGAGCTACCCGCTCGCCTTCCATCCAGCCAGCCTCTCGCGCCTCGACAACGGCGACGCGCGCTTGAACGCCTGGGCGATGTCCTGGGTGGCGCATCAGGTGGTCCACGATCCCCTGAGACTCTTCGAGGCCAACACCTTCCACCCGCTCCCTCATTCGCTCGCCTTTTCCGAGCACCTCGCGCTCCTGGGGGTGTTGGCGCTTCCCATTCTCTGGCTCACGAACGACTTGGTTCTCACGAACAACCTGCTCCTTCTGTTCTCGATGTGGGCGACCGGGATGGCGATGTACGTCCTCGCGCGCAGCCTCACCCGGAATCATCTCGCCTCTCTGCTCGCGGGGCTCTTCTTCTCCTTCGCCGCCTTTCGCTTCAATCGCCTGCCTCATATCCAGATGCAGCTCTACGCCTTCATCCCCCTGTTCCTCGCGTGCTGGCACAGGTACCTCGAGGAACGGAGAACGCGGGACCTCGTGCTCATGGGCTCGTTCTTCGTGCTCCAGGCCCTCTCGGGAACGTATCTGGGAGCGATCGCCGGAGTCGCGCTCGCCGCCGCCCTGTTCAGCCTCGCGCCTTTCTCCCGCCTGTCCCGACGAGAGGTTCTCGGGGTAGTGCTGGTTCTCGCCGCAGCCGCCGCGGTCCTCGCCCCCTTCGCCGCTCCGTACCTCTGGGTGAATCGCGAGCTCGGGGTGGAGTGGGACCTTCAAGGTGTCGGCTCGCTCTCGGCGACTCCTTCGGCTTACCTCGCGTCGTCTTCTCACCTCTACCGGGCGTTGAGCGAGCACCTCTGGCGGGACCAGCCGCCAACCGACTACCTCTTCCCCGGGATGAGCGTTTCCGCGCTCGCGCTCGTCGGGGTCGTCGTCCTGGCGCGGACGCCGGGCCGCCGGCAGGTCCTCCTCTGCTACTCTCTCATCCTCGTCCTCGGCGTTCTGATCTCCCTCGGGCCGAGGACGCCTTTCTACTCGTTTCTCCACGAGCACGTCGTCTTCTTTCGAGGGCTGCGGGCCCTCACGCGCTTCGGGCTCCTGCCCCTGCTTTCGATGACGGTGCTGGCGGCGGCCGCTCTCGCCTGGCTCCTTTCCACCGAGCGCGGCATTTCCCGCCCGAAGCTCGTCGCTCTCGCGATCGGCGTCTTCTTCGCCGCCGAATCGACGGCGCTTCCCTATCGCCTGGAGCCATGGACCGACGATCCGCCCGAAGTCTACCGCTGGCTTTCGGACGCCAAACCCGGTCCGATCGCGGAGCTTCCGTTCAAGGTCATCGACACCCAGTACATGTTCTGGGCGCGGCATCACGGGTTTCGCCCCATGCTCAACGGGGACAGCGGCTTCGTTCCCATGTCCCACCAGTGGATCAAGAACGCCTTCGCCCGCTTCCCGTCGCCCGACGCCGTCGCCCTTCTGCGGCGTCTCAAAGTGCGCTACGTCGTTCTCCACCTCGGCGCGTTTCGAGAAGGAGCGCTCCTCCGCCTTCTCGGGGGGATGGACCAGCATCGATCCGACCTCGTCCCCGCGCGCGATTTCGGGAGGGACCTGGTGTTCGAGGTCGTCCCCGAGAACAATCTCGAGGCGATACCGCGGGCGGATCTGACCCGCGCCGGCGTTTCCGGCAGCATTCCCGCGCTTTTCGACCTCGACGTGAATGCCGCCGTCTCCCTTCCGGGGCCGGAGGCGACGATCACACTCGACGTTCCCCCCGGGGCGGCGGTCGCGGGCCTCCGATTCCACTATGGAGCGGCGCCGCGCGTTCCCGTCGAGCGGGCAGAGATTCTGAAAGAGACCGAAACCGGATTCGAGATCGTGTGGGCGACGGAGCCCGACTGGCCCGCCCTGACGGAGCTCGTCTCCGGTCTTCTCGAGACCCCGCGCGATGGAACGCAGACGGTCTATCTGGATGCCGCCGCCCCTCTATCGGGGAGACTCCAGCTTCGACTGTACGGAGTCGACTCCGAGTCCCCCGAGCTCACCGAGATCGAAGCGCTGGCCGCGGCTCCGGCGGTTCCTGGAACCGAGTAGCCCGCTCCGGCTTCAGCCGCTTTTCGAGCCGCCGCGCCACGAAGTCCATCGTCTCGAGATCGCGCCGACAATCAGCATCACGAGGAAGAGCGCCAGCGGCTCCCAGGTGAGCCCGCCGACCAGATGCCCGAAGAAATGGACGTCCGCGGGCATTCCGAACGAGTACTGGGGCACATGGAAGATCGTCGTCTTTCCCGTAGCCCACGTGTACCCGATGCCTCCGAGCTCGATCGCCATATACGGCAGGATGAGAAGGTACGAGACCTTGACGAGATCCTTCCACGATAGGCCGGCGACGCCGAAGTAGACGCATCCCGCCACAATCACGGCCGTCATGCTGGCGTACCTGCTGATTTCGTCGGGCGTCCCGGCCGCCGTCAGGCAGAAACGGACCAGGCCGACGAGAACGATGGACGCCATGAATCCCGCGATCGCGGATTTGGAGATGCGCTTCTCGTTCATCTCGAAGCCACCCATTTCGCCAGGGAGGCCACAATCGCGGAGCGCGAGGCGGCTAGTCCCGGCAGAACACCGGAAAAGCGGTCACCAGCTCGAAGCCCGTCGATCGATAGAGATCGAGGGCCCGGTGGTTGTCCCGGCTGACCATGAGGGAGAGGCCGTCGTAGCCCATGTCCGAGAGCCGCTCGATTACGCGGAAGAGAATCCGGCGGCCGAGGCCGCGACCCTGGTAGTCCGGGGCCACCGCCAACTGCGCGAGATGCGCCTTTCGGCTCGATGTCTCGGTCACGACGGCGAATCCGGCGGCGCGGTCGGTCTGCGGATCGCGAGCGACCGGTGACGCTTCGAGGATCGAAGCACCGCAACCTCGATGGCGGAGGACGCTGGTCAGGAGGGACCGACAGCCCTCGCTCGTGCGGTAGAGCTCGTTCATCCGGGCGTCTATCCCCGAGACGTGGGCGCTCTGCATGACCTGAGATGCCTCCGTCAGATTCCAGGACTTCCAGGTTCGATAGACGAACGGGTCCGGCGCGGCCGGCCACTCCTTCGCAGACCCGTTCCGCGCGTTCAATGCCAGCCGGCGGAACTCGCGGGCGAAGCTCTCGAACCCCTCCGACTCGAAGCAGGGCACGAGCCAGGACGCGTCGAACGACAGGAACTGGCTCTCGATGCGCGAGACTCCCCGGAGCTCGAGCTCCCGAATCATCGCCCGCGCCAGGAGCGGGCCCACGTCTCTTCCCCGCCACTCGGGGGCGACCGCAAGACCGGTCAGGACCCCGCGATCCGACTCGACGAGGTAGTACCCGTACGCCGCGGTCGAGGAACCGCAGCGTATGGCCTTTCCCTGCACGCCTCCGCGCTCGAGGGCGCGCCGGAAGGCAGTGACCGCCGAGGAGACGTCCCAGGAAAGCCGGTCCCTCCAGAGGAAGAGCTCCCGGCGGAAGAACCCCTCGAGCTCCGAGGGGCGGACGGAATCGAGGTCCACGATCCGAAGCTCCGACTCCCGGGTCTCGAGAAGGACGGTGCTCATTTTAGACGCCTAGTCTACTCCTTCTCCCGCTTCTTCGTCTTCGGGCGCCTTCGGCGGGCGTGCTACCATCGATGTCGATGCAAGCGGTCATCATGGCCGCGGGGAAATCGACCCGCACCCATCCTTTGACCGCGACGAGACCGAAACCGCTGGTGCCCATCTGGGATCGGCCTCTCCTCGAGCATCAGCTCCGTCAGCTCGATGGACTCGTGGACGAGGTCCTCCTGGTCGTGGGCTTCCTTCGAGAGCAGATCGAGGGCCGGTTCGGCGATGCCTTCGGAGGAGTCCGCCTCCGGTACGTGGTCCAGGAGCTCCAGCGCGGCACCGCGGACGCCCTCCTCGCGGCGCGGCCCCACGTGAGCTCCCGCTGCCTCGTTCTGAACGGAGACGACTTCTACCACCGGGACGACTTGAGGGGACTCGGGGAGAGAGGACGCGGACTTCTCGTCACACAGGCCAAAGACCCCGAGAACCGCGCCGTGGTTCGAATGGAGGGGGACGTCATCACCGGCATCGTCGAGAAGCCGACGGACCCGCCGAAGGACGCCTGGTGCAGCGTCGGAGGGTACTCGGTCGAAAAGGACGACCTTCGCTACCTCGACGAGATCGTTCTCAGCCCCCGGGGCGAGCTCGAGCTCCCGGACTTCGTTCTCCGCCTGGTCCAGGAGAGCGTCGTCCGCGCGAAGCGCATCGAACGGTTCTGGCTTCCGATAACCTACTCCTGGGACGTCTTGCAGGCGGCGCTCTTCCTGTGGGAGAACCCCGCCCGGGCCCGGGAGCTCGGCCTCGTCGCCGAGACCCGGGATTCGCTTCGCGGCCGCGGCGACCTGACTCTGGGACGGGACATCGTCATCGAGGGACCGGTACACCTCGGAGCGAACGTCCGCATCGAGGACGGAGTGCGGCTCGTCGGCCCGACGGCGATAGGCTCCGGCACTCGGATCGGGCAGGGAGCGGAGATCGAGCGGGCTATCCTTTTCGACGACGTCGTGGTCGGCGCGAACGCCCGCGTCCTCCATTCGGTGCTGGGAGAGGGGGTCTCGGTAGGCGCCGCGGCCCGCACCGAAAGCCGCGCCGGAAGCGAGCTCGCGATCGACGTCAAGGGAAAGCGCGTGGTGCCGGAGATCGAGCGGCTCGGGGTCGTGGCCGGGGACGGCGTCTCGATCGAGGCCGGCGCGGTCGTGCCCGCCGGAACCTTGCTTTAGCGCTCTAGCGCAGCCAGCCGGGGGGAACGCCCGCGCGGCGGGCCTCCTCCTGCATCTGCTTCCAGTCGCGCTCCGCGGACGCGAGCTCCGCCTTCGCTTCCCGCGTCATCTGCTGAAGCTGCTCGACGGATTCGACGACGGTCCTCCCGTTCTCGTCGACGTAGTACTCGTTCGGTCCCAGGTGGAGTCCCTCGAAGAACTGGACCCGGTCCCGCGCCGCGGCGATGCGCGCCCGCGCGTTCGATGCTTTCGACCGCCACTCCGCCTCGCTGCGCTGTCGCTCCCGGCTCTCCCTCTGATAACGTTCGTCGGAGTCTTCGAGGTTGGAATCCACGCCGGGAATCACTGCCTCACCCGCGCCGCTGGACGGCGCGCCGCTCGATTCGGATTCCTCCGCGGGCTCACCGGGCTCGCCTTCCGGAGCGCTCTCTTTTTCTTTCTCGCCGAAGACCTCCTCCTCGCTGAACTCACGGGCGACGACGCCCTCTTTCTTGTTCTTGTCTCGCCGCTCGCGCTCTTTCTTGGCGGCGCTGCCGAGACTCTGCCCGGCGGAGACGAGCGGAAGGGAAAGGCTGACGAGCAGCAGACAGGCGATTCGGAAGATTCTCATACAACCCCCCGGGCTGAGGAAAAACTTACCCTTCGAGGGTACCACCAGGCCCGCGAGTTGCCAACAGCCTGAAACGTTCAGTTCTTGCTTCGGGAAAGCGAGCGGAAGTACTCCTCGACCAGTTGACGGTAGTCGGCCGGCACCTGGTCCGAGCCCGCGAGGAACAGCTGCTCTTCGCCGATCCCCTCGAGCTCGCGCCGCAGCCAGTACTCGAACTGCTTCAGGTCGGCGAGAACGTCCTCCTCGAGCTTCTCGAGGCCGAGCGGGTTCAGGAAGATCTGCTTCTTCTCGAACTCCTCCATGCGCCGGATGATCTCGCTGAGATCCGGCACGTCGAGGTCCTGCCGTGCGAGCTCGCGCCGGAGGTTCTCGGCGTCGGTCACCCTCTCGCGGAACTCGCGGCGGAGCTGCCGGATCTCCTCGGTCGAGAACGCGCCCGGCTGATAATTGGGGCCGTCCGGAGAGCCGGAGCCCACGACCGCTTCGCCGCCTCCGGCCTCCTGCGAGCCCGTGGGCTCGGAGCCCCCCGCTTGGGATCCCGCCTGGCGCGACTCGGAGCCTTCGGAGCCCTCGCGCTCTCCTTCGGATCCCTCACCGCTTTGGGAGCTGGGAGAGGTCTGAGAGGTTTCTCCCTCGCTGCGATTCCCCTCGGCTCCCTCGGGAGATTCCCCTTCGCCGGGCTCCTCGCCGCGGGAGCCGGGCTTCAAGCCGCGCCGCTGGCCCCGCTCACCTTCCTTGCCGGACTCACCCTGCTCGCCCCTCTCGCGGATGCGCTCCGAGAGCGACTCGAGGTTTCGCACCAGGTCCCGGGTCTGATCGATGGCTTCCGTCACTTTGGTCTCTTCGGATTTGCCGATCGAGCCCGCCGCGTCCTCGAGTTTCTGCCGCAGGTTCTCGACGTCCTCTCCGATGAGCTGCTCGAAGTTCTGCGCGTACTCGGGCGAGCGGCCCTGAACGACTCCCTTGGAGTAGCGGATCTTCTCCTTGAGCTTGCTGTCGCGGATGGAATTGGCGGCGTCCTGGATCTTTCGCGAGGCTTCCTTCTGCTCGCTCCGGCCTTCGCGAGCCATCCGGTCGAGCTGCGACTCGAGGTTCGCCACCTCTTCCGCGAGCTCGTCCTTGCGCTCGAAGATCCGCTGCACGCGCTCTCCGGAGGCCCCTCCGCCCTCCGCGCCCTCTTCGGAAAGGCGGTTCACCTCGGAAGAAACGCGCTCCTGCTGGGACTGGATTCGCTCCATCTGTTCCTGCGCGTCCTCCATGTCCCGCTCGAGGCGCACGGATCGGTTCTTGTCGAGGAGCCGACGGGCATCCTTGAGCTTGTCGAGCGCTGAGAGTCCCTCGGCGAGCGCTCCCGCCTCTCCCCGGGCTCCCGCTCGACGCATGGAATCGGCCGCCTGCTGCAGCCGCCGGGCCGTGTCCTCGAGGTTGGGGAGGGACTGCTCCCGCGCGAGCCGCTCGAGCTTGCGGGCGAGCTCTTCCGTCTCCTCGGCGAGGTCCTTCTGGCCGCCTCCGCCCCCTCCGCCTCCCTGGCTCTGGAGACGATTCGCCTGGCGCTTCAGCCGCTCGTTCTCCTGCTGCTGGCGCCGAGCCAGCTCCTGGAGGCGCTGCAGAGCCTCGTCGACTTCATTGTCGGTGGACTGCTGCGCGCCGCGCTCCACGGTCTCGTACTGGTTGCGCAGCTTGTCGAGCTCGAGCTCGAAGAGGTCCGCGAGGTCCTCGGCGCTCGCCGCCTGTTCGCCTCCTCCGCCTCCTCCCGACTGGAACGATACCTGGACGTCGCGGAAGATCGCGTCCGCGCGCTGGAGATGCTGGAGAGCCCGCTGCTCGGGCGGCAGGGCATCATCCGGGTCCTTGGCGGCGAGCTTCTCCTCCGCCGGCCCCATCTCCTCGAGAGCCTTCTTCAGCGATTCGCTGATGGTCGCGAACTCCCCGTCCATCTCGGTGATCCCGCGGTTGCTCATGCGTCTCAGCAGGTTCTCCACCTGCTCGCGGAGGCGTCCCTGCATGAGGGCGATGGTGGTGAGGTTCTCTTCCCAGTCGCGCTTGGCGTATTCGGCCTTGTCGCGGATGAGCTTGAACGTCGCCGCCACGATCTGGCGCTGGCGGACGGAGAGCGTTCCCTCCATTCCCCCCCCGCCGCCGCCTCCGGGCATCCCGCCCTCCGCCTGGCTGTAGCGCCGATCGAAGGGTCGCGCCTCGATGAAATAGATGTCGGTCGTCGAGATCCGGGAGCCGCCGGCGTCCGTCGCGCGGGCGAAGTACGAGATGAAGTCGCCGGGCGAGAGGCCGAAGTCCTCGAGGAAGAAAGTGTGGCCCGCGACCATCTCCTTTTTCTGCCCTCCTCCGTAGAGCGGGACGGTCTTCTCCTCCGATCCGTTGACGGAGTAGACCAACTCCACCTTGGAGAGACCGTAGTCGTCCTCGGCCTTCACCTCCGCGAACACTTCTTCGATGGGGCTCACCTTCGAGTCCCGGCCGGGCTTGGTGATCGAGACCGACGGCGGCTGATCCGAGAGAACTTCGATCGCGTAGTCCGGAGACGCGGGGCGCGAGTTGCCGTCGAAACCCTGGAGCTCGATGCGATAGAAGCCGTCGGCGTCGACGTTCAGGGTGGCGGAGAGGCTTCCGCCCTCGCCGGGCTCGAGCGGCACCGGCTCTTTGCCCTCGACCGAAAGCGAGCCCCCGGGCACCTGGACGGTCGGATGGACCAGGACTTTCACTTGCGTGCCCCGGAGCGCGGCCACGTCGCCTCCGTCCTCCACTATTTGAGGAGAGAGCCCGGTGTACTCGGGGAACAGGTACTCGAGGTCGATCTGGCGCACGTACGGCAGATCCGAGACGGCGATGCGGAAGCGCTCCGAGCGAACGCCGTTCGCCTCGACGAAGTACTCGGTCGAGGACTCGAGGTCGAACATCATGAACGCGTGGCGACCCTCGGCTTCGTCGTAGGTCATGGGCCAGCGCTTCCATTCGCCCTCGGCGCCTTCCGCGTCGCCGCTTTCGAGCTTCATCGCGATCTCGATGTCTTCGCTGTCGAAACCGGAGAGCTCCGCGGTCACGAGCTGGTCCGCCCCGCGGGCAACGTCCGCGTTCCCGGGTTGGACCTGAATCGCGTAGGGGCTCGCCGCCTGGGCGCTCCGGAGCGGGTTGAGGAGGAGCGAAGCGCCGTACCGCAGGAATCCGGGGCTCAGTAGCACCGCGATCATCCCGGCGACGGCGACTCCGAACAGCACCGCCGAGCTCCGCTTGAGCGCGTCCTGCTCGATGGCGTGCCCGTAGTCGATGTTCTCGCACCGCTCGACCGTCTGCTTGACCAGCTTGTCGATGAGGCCGGGCGACAGGAACCGCCGGCTATCCCCGGCGCCCTCGAGGGGGCGCCCGACCTCGACCGCCGTCGAGATGGCTTCCTTCAGGGAAGGATCGTGCTCCTCGATGTAGCGCGCCACCTGATCGTCGGTGACCCGCTTCGAGAGAGGCCGGTAGATGAATCGCAGGAAGAGCCCGAGGAGCGCTATGTAGGTAAAGACCCGGAACAGCCGGACCGACCAGGTGGTGTAGCGGAAATGCTCCATCCCGTAGGCGGAGACGGCGAACGCCACCAGGCTGAACAGGATCAGGAACGCGACCCCTTTGAGCACGTTCCTGAGGCGCCATCGGCTGCGGACGTAGCGAACGACACGAATCAGCTGCGGGTAGCCCTCGGTTCCCAGGATGCTTTGCATGGCTTCTACTCCACCGGGGTCGTTTGGGTCAGTATAGCCCTTCAGCGAGCCGCCATCGAGAGACGGTTGGAGAGGAAAGTCTCGGTCGCGAGGAGGAGGAGCGCCCCCGCGAGGAGGAACCACCAGTAGCCTTGACGGCCCTCCTGCGCCTCGCGACTGTCGCTCGCCTCGGAGCCCACCGCTCCGGCCTCGGTGGTCTCTCGAAACGTCACCGAGGCCACGAGTTCCTCGGGATCGAGCGGTGAGAGGTCCGACTCCGCGGTGTCGAGATTGACCGCGACGCTCGAGGACGAAGCTCCGCCCCCCGCTCCCGCGCGGCGGATGTCGTAGAAGCCCTGTTCCTCCAGCGGAAGTAGCGCGCGCTCGTCGGTCCGCGGCAGGATGATCTTTCGAGACGACGGAGCGGTCACCACCAGATCGAACGAGCGTCCCGAAGCGCCGTCCCCGGATTCCCCCTCGAGCACCATCGCGAGGTAACGATCGACGTCGAGGACTTCCCCCACGGTGTGCCAGGAGCTCGCCTCGGCGTAGGAGGCCGCGTGCTTCACCAGCTGGTGCATGAAGGGGAGAAAGACCGGCTGGCGCGCGAGATCGTTCCAGAACGTGTCCAGGGTCGAGGTCCAGACCAGAACCCGTCCGGAGCCGAGCCTTCGCTCGACCAGCGCCGGGACTCCGTCGTCGTAGCGCGCCAGCACTCCCTCGCTCACGGCGGAATCGAAGGCGCGGTAACGGAAGAACTTCGCCCCCGAGAAGTCTCCGCTGTGAGGCGCGTTGAAGACCTCGAAGACCGGGCTTCCGTAGTCGAGGTACGAGAGCGTTCCGCCCCAATCGCGGGCGCGGTCGACGACGCCTCCGAGCGCCGCGGGAAAGAGCTCCGACGCTCCCTCGGCGAATGAGCTCCTCGAGCTCGCCTCGCCCAGAACCACGACCAGGCCTCCTCCGTTCTTCACGAACTCGGAGAGGAGACCGGCCGGGCCCGCGGAGAGCGATGGCACGTCGTTCAGGATCACGACGTCCGTCCCGGCGAGGTCGGCAGGCCGGAGCTGCGAGAGCGCTTTGGAGCCGATTCGGAACGAGGGCCGATCTCCGATCTCGAGCGCCCGCTCGAGGTAGAAGCTCCGCCGCGTGCGGCGAGCGCCCTCCTCGAGGTTCAATACCGAGAGCGCCTGCCCGGGAGAGAGCACGAAGTGATAGACGTTGTCCTGCGGAAGGGCGTCCTCCTCGATCCGGATCGTCCCCCGGGCTTCTCCCGCGGGCATGGTCACGGGATCGAAGCCGATGGTGGCCGATGTGTTGGGCGCGAGCTCGAAAGGCTTCGTCTGGAGCGAGCGGCCGTCGATCTCGAGGGAGATGCTGCTCGCGATCGGTGAGCCGTCGGCGGGAGCTTTTCGAGTCACCCGCGCCGCGGCGGTGAGCCGCTCCCTTCCCGAGGCTTCGTCGCGCTCGAGGCTCACGCTGGTGAGAGCGAGGTTCTCGGCCTCGGCCGAGCTCAGGTCGACGGGGGTGAGCGCCGTCCCCGCGGGAAGCCAGACGTCGTCGTCTTCGTCCTCGAAGCCGAGCCGCTGGAAGTCGCTCACCAGTACCACCTCTTTACGCGACAGCTCGGACTCGTCCAGAATCCTCTTCGCGAGCTTGAGGCCGGGGCCGAAGCCCGTGGCGCGGGCCGACAGCTGGATGCCCGCGACCGCGTCCCCGAGCGTCGCTTTGTCCGACGTGGGCGGATTCAAGATCTCCGCTCGATCCGAGAACACCACCACCGACGCCAGGTCTTCGCCGCCCATGGACTGGATCCGGCCTTCGACTTCCGCCTTCGCCCGCGAGAGCCGATCTTCGTATCCCATGCTGTAGGAGTGGTCGATGAGGAACACCACCTCCCGCGGCCCGAGGGCCGAGGCGGCGGACGCGCGCGAGGACTCGAAGAACGGCCGGGCGAAGGCGAGGGCGACGAGGAGGAGCGCCAGGCACCGCAGCGCGAACAGGAACAGGTGCCTGAGCCTCTGCCTTCTCACGGAGCGATAGGGAATCTTGCGAAGGAACATGAGCGAGGGAAAGGGGACGACGTCCTTCTTCTCCCGGTGCGTGAGGTGGATGATGATCGGGACGGCGAGGGCGAGCGCGCCCAGGAGGAACGCCGGCGCCAGGAAGCTCATCGGGTCCTCGTCAGGCGCTCGCGGCTCGCGAGGTAATGGAAGAGGGCGTAGTCCAGGGGCGTCGAGGTATCGAGAAGCGAGTAGTCAATCTGATTGTCGCCCAGCGAGCGCGTGAGCTTCCGAACGTGCTCCTGCACCAGGTTCCGGTACTCGTCCCGCAGGTAGTCGGGAATGACGGGGAAAGCCTCTCCCGTCTCCAGGTCCTGGTAGCTCGCCGCTTCGACGTAGGGGAAGCGGAGCTCGGCGGGATCGAGCACGTGGAACACGATGAGGTCGTTCCCCTTGTAGCGGAGTCCCTTGACGGCATCGAGGATGGACTCGGGCTCGTCGTAGAGATCGGAGATGAGGACGACGATGCCCCGGCGGTGAATCGCCTCCGCCACCTTTAGGAGCGGCCGTCGATAGTCGCTGGGCTTCTGCGTCGTCGCCCGGTCGATGGTATGGAGCACGATCTCCAGATGCTTCGCCGAGGGGGGCACGAACTCCACGATGTCCTCGTCGAAGGTGACGATTCCGATGCGGTCGCGCTGCTTCTGGGAGAAGACGGCGAGCGACGCGGCGAGGAACCGCGCGTAATCGAGCTTGGTGAGCCCCTCGCTTCCGAAGCTCATGGAGCGCGAGACGTCGAGCAGCAGCGTGAAGCTGGTGTTGGTGTCGGCTTCGAACTCCTTCACGTAGAAGCGGTCGGTGCGGGCGAAGAGCCTCCAGTCTATGCGGCGGATGTCGTCTCCCGGCATGTAGGCCCGGTGCTCGGCGAAGTCGACCGATCTTCCCAGGTACGTCGAGCGATGAAGGCCGCTGATGAAACCCTCTACCACGGAGCGGGCGAGGAGGCTCAGGTTCGAGATCCGCGCGAGAACGTGCGGGTCGACGAAGCGGAACATGCGATCGCCTCCGCTCGCGGAATCCGCTCGGTCGGAGCGTCGGGCCAAGGTGTTCTCCCCCTACATCCTCGACTTCGGAGTCGAAACGCTCTCGAGGAGCTGGGCCACGATGCGCTCGGAGGTCACTCTCTCCGACTGCGCGTGGAAGTTGGTGAGGATTCGGTGGCGGAACACGGGCCGGGCGAGCGCCTGGACGTCCTCGTAGCCCACGTGGTAGCGCCCCTGCATCAGCGCCCTCGCCTTGGCGCCGAGGACGATGTACTGGGCCGCGCGCACGCTCGCGCCGTACTCCACCCACTTGTTCACGAAATCGGGGGCGCCCTCCGCGCCCGGCCTCGACGTGCGGGCGAGGCTCACCGCGTACCTCATGATGGCGTCCGAGACCGGGACTTTGCGCACCAGCGTCTGGAACTTGATGATGTCCTCGCCCTTGACCACGTTCTCGAAGTGGTAGTTCTGGACGGACGTCGTATTGCGCACCACCGCGATCTCGTCCTCCTCGGGGAGGTAGTCGATGATGATGTTGAACATGAAGCGATCGAGCTGCGCCTCGGGCAGGGGGTACGTTCCCTCGAGCTCGATCGGGTTCTGGGTGGCGAAGACGAAGAACGGTTCTTCCAGGGTGTAGGTGCGCCCCTGGATGGTGACCCGGTGCTCCTGCATCGCTTCGAGGAGCGCCGACTGGGTCTTCGGAGGGGTGCGGTTGATCTCGTCCGCGAGGACGATGTTGTTGAAGATCGGCCCCGGCATGAAGACCAGCTCACGTCTTCCCGTCTGCGGGTCCTCCTGGACCAGATCGGTTCCGGTGATGTCCGAGGGCATGAGGTCCGGCGTGAACTGGATCCGGGCGAACTTCAGGTCGAGCACCTGTGCGACGCAGTGCACGATCAGTGTCTTCGCCAGACCGGGAACGCCGGTGATGATGCTGTTGCCCCCGACGAAGAGCGACAGGAGCACCTGCTCCAGAGCTTCCTCCTGGCCGACGATGAGCTTGCGGAGCTCCTTGGTGATGGTCCCGTAGGCTCCCTTCATCCGATCGGCGAGGGCAATATCGTCTTCCGACTCGAGGGCGACTCTTCCTTCTTCAGCCAAGGGGGTTTCCTTTCCTCAATGAGACTCAGTGAGTCATTCCGTAGATGACGTAGTTCACGCCGAGCTTGAAGGCCTCGTTCGAGATGTCGATCGGGACCCAGCCGGAGCCCGACCACTCCCAGTAATCCCCGATATCGTGGTTGTAGTTGGCGATGACCATCAGTCGCTTCGTGGGATCGTTGTCCTCGAAGACCCCGAAGTAGACGGGCTTGGCCTCGGGAAACGTGGGGTGGGTGAAATCGAGAGTCTCGATATAGAAGAACGAGTCGAAGATGGGGTGGGTGACGTCGAGCTGAACCAGGTCGTAACCGGGCAGCACCCGCGCCATCTGCTCCCGGAAGTTCTCCCACTGCCAATCCATGATGAAGTCGTCGACCACCAGGAAGCCGCCCTTGAAGAGGTACGTCCGCAGGCTCTCCGCCTCTTCGTCCGTGGGATACCAGAACCCGACCTCGCAGAGGTAGGCCCAGGGATACTTGAAGAGCTCGGGGTCGTCGAGGGCGTAGATGTTGCCCTTCCCCATGTTGGGCGCGATGGTCGTGTGGTGCTGCAGGATGGTCATCAGGTTGCGCTCGCCCTGCGGATAGTCGTGGTTCCACTTCAGGTCGAGTCCCCATGCGTAGGGACCGCGTCCCCATCGGGTGGGCTCGAACTTGATGCGTACGAACGTGAAGTGGCCGTTGTACGGGAAGTTCTCGTAGGGAACGTCGAACCCCTGCGACCGGCCCGCCTCCGCGCTGCGCGCTACGGCGAGGCTCGCCGAAGCTTCGCGAAGGCGGCTCGCCGCGAGGGGGAGCGCCGCCGGAAGAAGCAGCAGCGAGACCGCGAGGAAGCGCATCATTCGCCGCTCCCCGCGGAAAGCTTCACCAGAAGAGCGAGGCCTTCCTTGAAGCCCGGCGCCAGCTCGAGCGCGCGGAGGAGCTCCCGCTTGGCGCTTCCCGTGTCACCCGCCTCGTAGTACGCGAGCGCCAGATCGTAGAGACCCTGGGCGCGGTCGGTGGTGAGCGCGAGGAGCGCTTTTCGTTCGACGACGACGTCGTCCTTCCGCCCCAGCTCCTGGTAGAGAGCGGCGAGCTTGCGGTGGGCGTCGGCGTCGAAGGGGTAAATCGCGAGCGCCCGTTCGAGGATCGACGCCGCCTCGCGGCTCTTCCCGAGCTTCTGATAGAGCTCGAAGAGCTTCAGGTGGGCGTCGTACTGGTACTCGTTCAGGTCCACGAATTTCTGGAGCTCGCTCGCGGCGCGCTCGTCATCCCCCCGCTCCTCGTGAATCCGGGCGAGAAGCGGGTACGGGCTTCCGGCCTCGGCGAACTCGGGGAAGAGCGACTTGGCGCGCTCGAGGTGTTTTTCGGCGCGCTCGGTCTCGCCCGCCTCGAGCGCCTGCCGCCCGGTCTCGAGCTGCGCGAGAAAATCGAACTCGTCCTGCTCCGCGCGGGCGCGGAGCTCCTCGGGGGTGACCGGAGGGGCGGGCACCCCCTCCGCGATCTCTTCCGGCGGCAAGCGAAGCGAGTTGGCCTGGGCGTCGAACCGCTCCTTGAGATAGCCTTCGAAGGCCGCGTCGAACTCGGTGAGCTCCATCTTCAACACCTGCCGGAAGACCTCGGGGGTCGCGAGACCGCGCCGGTACCCGGCCAGCATGTCGCGGATCGCTACGATTCCGAAATCGCGCTCGATGAGCTCGGAGACGAGAGATGCCTGGTAGTAGGAGATCCCGATCTGCTGGGGATAGGTCGGGCGCATGAACCCGTTGTTGAGCTCCCCGATCGAAAGGAGCTTCCCCCGCTTGTAGGCGGCGAGAAACGCCAGGTTCACGTCGTCGCCCCAGCCGGGGCGGGCGCGGCGCTCCTCGAGGACCGAGAGACCTTCCGAGAGCCACCGGGGCACCTTGTGGTCGGTGGCGCCGAGAGTGACGGTATGCGCGAGCTCGTGCCACAGCGTCGAGGCCCAGTTGAACTGCCCCTTGGGGCGTGCCGAAGGCGAGTCGACGGCGATGACCGGCCCGAAACAGACCCCGAGCGCCCCGAGCCCGGGAAGGCCGAGGGTCCTGACGGAGAAGTCCCCGTGGGAGGGGTAGACCTCGATCCGGATCGGAGTCTCGGGACGGAACTCGTACCTCTCGGAGAGCGACTCGTATGCCTCCTCCGCGATCCGCTCGAAATAGACGGATAGCAGATCGGACTCCTTCCCCTCGATCACGATCTCGAACTTCGAGGTCCGGGTGGTGACGTAGTCGGGATAGGTATCCATCAAGTCGAGGGTGTTCTTGATCCAGACGTTGTAGGGGTCGCCCTCGAACGCCCGCTCGAGGCTCTTCCTTCCCTCCTCGATGTCGCCCAGGCGGAGCTGGTTCAGGCCGAGAAAGCCGTGGCCCTCGAACGAGCGGGGGTCGAGCTCGACCGCTTTCGCCGCGAAGTCCCTCGCCTCCCGATAGAGGCGGTTGTTCACCGCGATTTCCGAGAGCTTGTTGTAGAAGAACGCGTCTTTCGGATTGCGCGCGAGCGCGCGCTCCTCGACCGCGCGAAAGGCGTCCTGGTTTCCGCCGAGAAGCTCCGCCGCCGCGAGGATGGGAAGGGCGTCTTTCGAAACGGGGTTCACCTCGAGGGCCGCCTCGACTTCTCTGCGGGCGCCATCGTAGTCCTCGATCCCGAGAAGCTGCTCCGCGAGAAACGCGCGGGCGGCGACGAATCGGGGATTCACGGAAAGCGCCTTCTCGGTGAGCACCCGGGCTTCGGGAGAGCCGTCGAAGTCCATCACCTGCGCGAGCCCGAGGAGCGCCTCGGGGTGATTGGGGTTCACCGTCAGAGCCTCCTGAAAGCTCTGGTTGGCGTCCGGGCTGTTGTACTTCTCGAGGAAGAGCTCGCCCGCGCGGATCGAAGGCGCGAGGCTCGAGGGATCCTTCGCCTTCGCCTCGTCGAGAGCGCGGAGGGCGTCGCGGAACAGCTGAGGGTCGGTGACGCCGAGATACCTGCAGGCGATCGCGACCGCGGTCAGATCCTCCGAAGAGAGGCTCGAGCTTCCGTTGTAGACGTCGATGAACCGGTCGAATCGGGCGATGGCCTCGTCGACCGCCCCCTCTTCGTAGAGAAGGACGGCGAGATTGAGCTCGGCGGTGAGCGCGTCGGGAGCACGTCCGGCGACCGCCCTCTCGAAAGCCTCGCGCGCCTCCGCGATGCGTCCGGTCTCGTAGAGGACCTCGCCGCGAGCGTTCGCGAGCGCGACCGAAGCCGGCTCCCGGCTCTCGAACGCCTGGATGGCGGAGAGGGCCTCGTCGTAGGCCCCGGTGAGCCTCAAGGCCGAAACCCACCCTCGATAGAGCCCGGCCGTGGGATTCGCGGTCGACTCTTTCTCGAACGCCTCGATGGCCTCGGCGTAGCGGCCCTGCCGGAGAGCGGCGTGCCCCTCGTCGGGCGACGCGGCCACGGGGCCGCGGACGGCGGCGAGGTAGCCGAGGACCCCGAGGCCGAGAACGGTGAGGACCGCGCGGGCGCTCACGGCTTCGACCGCTCCTCGATCCGCTGCGAGACGGAGGCGAGCTCGAGGAGGAGCCGTTCGAGCTCCTGGAGATAGGTCTCCTCCGGCATCGAGTCCTTCTGGAGCCTCAAAGCCTCGACCCTTCCCTCGAGCTCCTGCCGGCTCTCGACGAGACGCGCGAGCTCCGGATCGGACGCGAGGTCGGCGGGCGAGAGTCCATCGGCCACGGCCGAGGCGCCCATCAGGAACGACGCCCCCGCCCGAGCGCCCTCCTGCTTGGACGGCTCCGCGACCGCGGTGCCGTCCCCGTCGTCGTCGAACTGCGCGTGCTCGGTCCTGAGCAGGTTCTCTTCTTCGTAGTAACCCGCGACCCGAAGCCGCGCGTACTCGAACGCCTCCAGGACCGAGACCCTTCGGTTCTTGTCGGTATCTCCAGCGTCGCCGGAGTAGGCCTCGACGAAATACTGCCCGAACTGCGCTTCGTTCCGCTCGAATCCGGACTTGGTGGCGGTGACGACGACGCGGTTCGGCTTCGCCAGCGCGGCCAGAAACGCCCCGCTGGCGCTCGCGGTGTTCACGAACACGATCTGCTGCTGGGAGAACGGCGAAAGGAGCGCGTCGAAATCGGCGGCGCTCAGATCCCGCCCCGGCAGGTTGAACCGGGCGTCCTCGTTGTCGTAGCTCCCGTGGCCGATGAGCAGGAGATAGATCTGATCCCCGGGGGCGACGGAGGTGGAGAGTTTCGAAAGCAGAGACGCGATGTTCTCTTTCGTCGACTTCGCTTGGATCGC
>DAISKN010000029.1:0-19734 GCA_036820975.1 Acidobacteriota bacterium
TTCGCCTCGGTATCCAGGTCGTACACGACCTCCAGGTGCTCGGAAACGAAGCCGATGGGCGCGACCACGACATCCTTCACGCCTTCTCGCGCGAGGCCTCTCAGGACGTCGAGAATGTCGGGCTCGAGCCAGGGCTGTGACGGCGGCCCGCTGCGGCTCTGGTAGACGATGCTCTTCCGGTTGGGAAGATCGGAGGCGACCAGGGATTGAACCCGTTCGAGCTGGTGCGCGTAGTCGCATCCCCGCGCCATATCCAGAGGGATGCTGTGAGCGCTGAAGAGCAGATGCGCCGCCGCGCGCCGCTCGGGTGGAATCACGCTCAGGGTCTCCTGAAGGCGCGCGCGAGTCGCTTCGACGAACCCGGGATGATCGAAGAACGGGCGCATCTTGTGGATCGCGGGGGCGCTCGCCCCGGCGGCGGCCCGGGCGCCCTCGATGTCTTCGAGATACTGCCGGCAGCTCGAGTACGAGCTGTAGGCGGAAGTGGCGAATGCCAGCGCGCGCCGGACTCCCGCGGCAGCCATCCGCTTCACCGTGTCTTCCAGAAGCGGATGCCAGTTCCGATTACCCCAATAGAGGGGGAGCGCGATCGAAGCCCCGGCGAGCTCCGCCTCGAGGGCTTCGAGCAGACGGCGGGTCTCGCCGTTCAGCGGGCTCACGCCATCGAAGAGGTAATAGTGCTCGGCGACGCGGCGGAGCCTCTCGTCGGGCACGTTCTTGCCGCGCACCACGTTCCGGAGGAAAGGCATGACGTCGTCCCTGCCCTCGGGTCCACCGAAGGAGACCAGGAGGAGCGCGTCGTACTGGGTCATGGGTGCAAGATTAGCTCAACCCAGGATCAGGAAGACGCCTCCGACCATGACCGCGACCGAGATCCACTCCCGCGGTCCCACCTTCTCACGGAACACCGCACGGCCCAGCAGCACGGCCATGAGCGCTCCGACGCCTCTCTTGAATGCTTCGACGAGCGAGACGAGGACGCCGCGGATCGCGAGGAGCTGGAAGGTCAGCGCCACGGTGATGCAAACCATCGCCACGAGGAGAAGCCCCGCCTCGCCCCGGGCGGAGCGGAGGGCCGAAAGGCGCCGTTGCCAGGCGAGGGCCGCGAGCGCTCCGACTCCCACTCCGAAAGCCATGGTGGTGGCGTGGAAGTACACGCTCGCGTGCTCGAGCGCGAGCTTGTCGAGGGGGCCGGAGACCGCCCACATCAGCGCCACCGCGGCCATGAGGAGGGCGCCCCTCTCCCGCAGGAGGCCGCGAACGGCGCCTCCTAGCGAGCCCCCCGAGTTCAAAGCCATCGCGCCAACGACGACGAGCAGGATGCCCGCGGCTTGGGTCCGCTCGGGAAGCTCACCCAGAAGGGGGATGGCGGTCAACGCGGTGAACACCGGAGTGAGCGACAGAAGCGGGATCGTCCGGCTCAACGGAGAGAGCTTGACCGAATGGACGAACCCGAGGCTGCCGAGAAAATTCAGCGCGAGAGCACCGAGGCCGGGGAGGAAGTAGCCGGGAGAGGGAGCCTCGAGGCCATGGAAGGCGAGGAGGCCTCCGAGAAAAGGGACGGCCCCGAGCGACATGAAGAACACCAGCGCGAGCGCGTCGATGCGGCCCGCGAGGAGCTTTCGGATGAGATCGAGTCCGGCGAAGGCCAGAGAGGAGAGAAGCATGTAGAGCATGGGGAACAGTTGCCAGTTACCAGTTGCTCGGTTTCCAGTGAGCTCAAGCCACCTCGAGCTCGGCGGTGTCCGACTGGCACCTGGAAGCTGGCAGCTCGCTAGACTTCGAAGTCCTCGAGATGCCGCCTTATGCGCTCCAGGAACTGAAAGCCGGTGGCGCCGTCGATGATGCGGTGGTCGAAGGTTAGAGCCAGGACCATGATCGGCCGGATGGCGATGGCGTCGTCCACCACCACCGGCTTCTTCGTGACCGCGCCCAGTCCCAGGATGGCCACCTGCGGCTGAGCGATCATCGGAGTGCCGGTGAGGCCGCCGAACATGCCGGGATTGGTGATGGTGAAGGTCGCGCCGCGCACGTCGGCCGGGTTGAGCCGCCGGTTGCGCGCGGCGTCCGCGAGTCGATGAATGGCGCGCGCGAGCCCGACGAAGTTCATCTCGTCGGCGTTCGCCACCACGGGGACGATCAACCCTTCCTCCAGGGCCACCGCCACGCCGAGGTGAATGTGCTTCTTGAGCGCGATCCGATCTCCCACCACCGAGGAGTTGAAGATCGGAAACTCCTTCAGCGTCTTCACCGTTGCTTCGGCGACGAAGGGGAGAAAGGTGAGCGGAACTCCCTCCGTCTCCTCGAAGCGGGCGCGGTGCGCGTCCCGGTAGCGGACGATGCGGTGCATGTCGCATTCGGTGAACGAAGTCACCTGGGCCGAAATCTGCTGGCTCCAGATCATGTGCTCGGCGATCTGTTTCCTCATGGGGCTCATGGAGACGAGCTTGTCGCCGGGCTCCGGCTGATAGAGGTAGTGGGCGGGTGGTCCCTCCGGAGCGCTGCGGACCGGAGCCCCCGTCCCCGTGGACACCGACGCCGTCGGTGCCGCCCTTCCCGCGGGACGCTGTCTGAGATAGCGCTCGACGTCCCGTTTGCTGATTCGCCCGCCACGGCCCGAGCCGGGAATCTCCATCAGCTCCTGCATGTCGAGCCCGGACTCGGCGGCGAGCGATAGCACCGCGGGCGAGAGCGGCCGTCGGTTTTCGCCGGAGGTCGTTTCCGCGGGCGCCGCCGGGGCGGGAGGCTGCGCCGCCGGCCCCGACGCCTCTCGCCGCCGGAAAGTCGTCGGTTCGTGAGACGAGCGGAAGTGGCCGCCGGCAGCGGCGGGAGCCGCAGCCGACGACGTCGGCGCCGTCGCCGTGGTCGCCGCGGCGGCCCCGTCGCCGATCTCCGCCACCGTCGTTCCCACGGCCACGGTCACGCCCTCGCTCACCAGGATCCGCTCCAGGATTCCCGAGGCCGGCGCCGGTACTTCGGTGTCCACTTTGTCCGTCGTGATCTCGAAGAGCGGCTCGTCGCGCTCGATTCTCTCGCCCGGTTTCTTGAGCCACTTGGTGATGGTGCCTTCGGACAGGCTCTCACCCATCTGCGGCATGACGACGGCTGTGGGCATGGTCTCTCAGTACTCCAGAAGAAAGCGGGCGCCCGCCTCGATCTTGGCGGCCGAGGGTAGAACGGCGTCCTCGAGCGGCGGGCTGAACGGAATGGGAACGTCGAGGGATCCGATGCGCTTCACCGGCGCGTCGAGGGACTCCCACGCTTCCTCGGCGATGATCGAGGCCACCTCGCCTCCGAAGCCCGAGGTGAGGTGGGCCTCGTGCACCACCAGCGCCCGCCCCGTCTTGCGCACGCTCGCGAGAAAACACTCCTTGTCGAGCGGGATCAGCGTCCGCAGGTCGACGATCTCCACTTCCGCGCCCTCCTTCGAGAGGCGCTCCGCGGCTTCGAGGCTGGCGTGAACCATCGCGCCGTAGGTCACGATCGAGAGGTCTCTTCCCTCGCGCTTCACGTCGGCGACGCCGAGCGGCACCTCGTAGTCCTCTTCCGGGACGTCCTCCCGGATGCGGCGATACAGATGCTTGTGCTCGAAATACAGGACCGGGTTGTTGTCCCGAATCGCGGCCTTCAGGAGGCCCTTGGCTTCGTACGGGGTCGACGGCTGGACCACCTTGAGCCCGGGCACGTGGGTGAACCAGGCCTCGGGATTCTGTGAGTGATAAGGTCCGCCCCGGAATCCGCCTCCCGAGGGCCCGCGGAACACGACGGGCACGGGAATGCCCCAGCGGTAATAGCACTTGGCGGCGAAGTTGACGATCTGGTCGAAGGCGCAGGAGAAGAAGTCCGCGAACTGGAACTCGACGACCGGCCGGAATCCCATGATCGCGGCGCCGCAAGCCGCTCCGGTGAAGCCGGACTCGGCGATCGGAGTGTCGATGACTCGCTCCTCGCCGAACTCCTCCAGGAATCCCTTGGTGATCTTGAACGCTCCCCCGAAGACGCCGATATCTTCCCCCATCAGAAAGACGGTGGGGTCCCGGCGCATTTCCTCGCGAAGGGCCTGGCTTATGGCTTCGAGATAGGTGACGACGGCCATGAACGCGGGAGTATATCAAACCGTGCGATGGCATCCTCTTGACACCCTCGAAGGGGGTTCTTATCCTGGATACAATCCCCAGAAAATTCGGAGGCGTCTCATGGCGAGCTGGCTTTCCGGCCCGAGTCTCGAGGATCTGATCGCCCAGAAGAGCTACGACAAAGCCGTCGAGATCCTCGATGCGCGGCTCGAAAAGGACTCCAGGAACGTCCGTCTCCGGCTTCAGCTCGGCGACGTTCTCGCTCTCAGCGGGAGAAAAGATCGCGCGGTGAAGACGCTGCTCGAGCTGGTCGATCAGCTGGCTGCCGACGGATTCGTGCCCAAGGCGATCGCCGTACTCAAGAAAGTGCAGAGGCTAGAGCCTCGGAACCCGGGCGTCGAGGAGAGGCTCGCGGACCTCTGTCAAAGCGAGGACGGAGAGACCATCGCCAGGAGGAGCGGGATCCTCAAGGCGCCCGCGGCCACGAGCCGGCCCGACCGCGGCGCTCCCGCCCCGCGCCTCCCGCTCTTCAGCGACTTCTCCCGCGACGAGCTCCTGGAGGTGATCCGCGGGCTCAAGTTCCTGAGCTTCGAGCCGGGCGCCATCCTCATGACCGAGGGAGAGCGCGGAGACAGCCTGCTCATCCTGACGTCGGGGTCGGTTCGGGCCTTCGTCAGGAACCAGGAGGGGCGCAACAACGAGGTCCGCACGATGGAGGAAGGGGAGTTCTTCGGCGAGATCTCCCTTCTCACGGGGAAGCCCCGCACCGCCACCGTGACCGCGGCCACTCCCGTGGAGCTTCTGGAGCTCGATCGGACGGCTCTCGACGACATCTCTTCACGGCATCCCCGTGTCCGCGCCGTCGTCGAAGAGTTCGCGAGGAAGCGCTCGGGAAGCGAGCGAGAGCGTCTCGCCCGCGTCACCGGCTGATCATCTTCTTCGCGCGCGCGATTCGCCGAGCCGCGCCGTGCGGGGATTCCAGGAGAGACGCATCCCCTCCTCGGCCACCTTGTAGTTGGGAAGCCCCCTGCCGTGTCGTCGGTGCGCGCGCCGGATGTCCCGGTCGTCGTGCGTCGGCCCGTGATGCGCGGCGAGGACCAGAGTCTTCGGATAGCGTCTCGCCAGCGACGCGGCGTGCTCCTGGGAGCCGTGGCCGTAGGCGTGCTGGATCCGGTCGGCGAAATGAGCGTCGATCAGGGCGAGATGCGCGCCCTCGAGCATGCGCTCCTCGTCCGCGGCCGTTTCCGCGCTCGGCTCGTGATCGCACAGATAGGCGACCACGAATCCCTGCGGCGAGCGCAGGAGATAGCCGAGGGTATCCACCCGGTTCTTGTGCCTTCCTCCACCGCTGTAGTGGTTCAACGCGAAGGTCTGGACTTTCCAACCATGAATCCGAAGCGTCTCGCCGACCTCGAGGGCCGAGAAATCCAGACGCCTCAGCGTGCGCGACGCCAGGACCTCGAGCGGCACGTACGCGGGGTGACCGTAGCCCCGGCGCACCGTCTCGATGGCCTCCTCGGCGCCGAGCACCCGGAGCGTCAGACCGTTTCCGTTCGTCCAGAACCATTCCGCGTCCTTTAAGCCCTCCCAGTGATCCATGTGGGAGTGGCTCAGCAGAAGATGGACGCGCGCAATCCCGCGGAAGCGCGCGTCCGCCGACAGGCTGCGGCTCAAGACTCCGAGGCCTCGCCCGCCGTCCAGTACGAACAGATCCTCACCGGCGCGCACCGAATAGCAGGAGGTGTAGTTGGCGATCGACGAGAGCGGCGGAGAGAGACTCCTCGAGCCCCGAGCTCCCCAGATCTCGAACTCTACGGACTCCGCAGGCGACGGCCGCCGTGAAGCGCCGTTCGATCTCATTTCTCGTCCCCGGTCGCGATCGCCGTCATCCGCCGCAGGCGCCGGCAGAGCACCTGCATGATCCCGCTCACCACGCCCACGTTGTCGGTCATCAGCTCGAACAATGTATCCCGATCGAGACGGAAGAGGCGAGTTTCCTCGGCGGACTCGACCGATGCCGACCGCGGCTCGGGATCGAGGAGCGCCAGCTCGCCGAAGATCTCCTGCTCCCCGAGGAAGTTGATGGTCTTGGCGCCGTCGAAGATCCGGACCCTTCCCGAGACCACGATGTACATGCTCTTGCCGGGCTCTCCCTTTTCGAACACGAGCTCGCCCGGCCTGAGCTCCACCTCTTCGAGGACGGAGGCGACGTCGGCGAGCGTGTCTTCCGAAGTCGCGGAGAACATGGAGACCCCCTTGAGCAGGAGGACTTTTTCTATCGTCAGCATTCGGTTGCTCCCGTTTCCGTTCGGGTTGAATTCGCTTCGATTGGAGGCCCATCGCGCGGTCTCGGCGACGAGCGGATTGGTATCGTCGGCCAGGAACCCGAGCTCCGAGGAGAAGCCGTTCACCTCGAGCCTGGTGGCGCCGTAGATGGCGCAGGCCCGGGTCCAGTTGCGGAGGTTGCCGCCGGGCGAGCGCAGGATCTCGACCAGCGATTGAGCGGCTTCGCGGCGAGTCTGGGGGAATCGGCGGCCCAGCCTCGAGAGGCAGTCCTCGGAGCTCGAATGGTCGAGGAGCGGAAGCGCGAGATCCTTCAGCTCCTGGGACAGGGTCACCTCGAGGATCTCGGCGGCGTAGGCCCTTCTTTCCCGCGAGGCGCTGTCGAGATTGTCGCGCGCGCTCACTACCGTCTTGCGGTCGTAGAGGAACGAGAGCAGGAGGAACACCCTCGAGCGGCTCTGCGCGATCTCTTCCCGCAGGGACTCCGACAGGGACTTCAGGGAAGCCTCTCCCTCGATGTCGCGCAGGATTCCGAGCTTCCAGGCGGACTCCCTCACCTCCGCCTCGACGCCGCGGATGACGCTTCCCGAGTCTCCCTCTTTCACGGCGTACTGAAGCGATTCGAGCGCCTCCAGCGCCACGTGGCGAAGGTGGCCGAAGCCGGACTCGTAGGCCTGCCAGAGCGCTTCTCGATGGGAGAACGACGGGAGACGCCGGGCGAGCTGGGCGACCCGGGTTCGAAGCGCGACCGGCCTCTGGGGATCGAGAAGAGCCATCGCGATCGGAGCGCTGGCGGGCTCTCCCGCTTCGATGAGCGCGCGAGCCGCGTCGCCGCGGTATCTCGGATCGCCCAGGTGATCGACGATGCGGGGAACGAATCGCTCGTCCTTCCGGCGCCCGGCGGCCCGCAGCGCGGCCCGGCGGACGTCGGGCTCGTCGTCGCCCAGAAGGCGCTCGAAGAGCTCCGGGTCCGATATGTCCGTTTCCCCCAGCACGCGCGCGGCCAGGACCCGATCCTCGGAGGCCTCCGACCGGCAGAGCTCGAGAAGGCGCACGCGCGCTCGCCGGTTGGCGCTTTCCTGCGGGCCGTGGAGAAGTCCGATCAGGGCGCCGCGTTCCACCTCGCGGTCGGGACAGCCGAGATAAGAGGGAACCTCCCCCCGCGGATCCCCGAGGGCGGCGAGGGCCCGCAGAGCCACGGCCTGGACGCGGGCCGAGGTCTCCCGCGACGCTACCCGGGAGATCGCGTAGGTGATCCCCGGCGGCCGCCTCTTTTCGATGGTGAGGAGAACGTAGAACCGGACGTCGGGCGAGGGGTGAGAGAGGAGCTCCTCGAAGTGCAGCGGAAGCGAGGGGTGGTCGATCCGCTGCAGCAGGTCGAGGGCGAAGATGACCTCGTCCGCGCGCTCGCTCGAAAGCTTGGCGCGCACCAGGGTGATGCTCTGCTCGTCCTCCAGGGAGAACGCGGTGCGATCGAGGGTACGCTTCTCGAGCGCCTTCACCAGCGCCTTCCGGTACTCGCGGAAGGCGTAGAACGCCGCTCCCGCCCAGCCGGCGAAGTTCACCAGCATGAGCGATGCGAACGGAGTCGTGGTGGCCAGCGACGGCCGGCTGAAGAGAATCATGAGCGCCGCCGCGAGGGCGATGGCGATCGGAGTCACGATGACCTCGACTCCGATCTGCGCCGCGAGCCGCTCGCGCCTGGGGAGAGGCTGGTAGAGCACCTTGAAAGAGGGGTTGTCGACCGGGTGCTTGAGCGTCTTGTACAGGCCCTGGTTTCCGATGGCGAGCCAGAAGACTCCGACGGGTATCGGAACCGCGGCCACGGCGAGGATGGCGAGGGTGCAGAGGAAATGGGCCGCGGGGAGGACGAGCAGGCCCACCAGTATGCCGAAGCGGTTCAGGAGGCGGCCCGACACCAGCACGCGGATGCCCAGGTTCACCACCTGGGTGACCCCGGAGAACACCCCGAAGAAGCTCGCGAGAGTCTCGACTTCGTGCCAGCGGGTCTGCATCTCGGAGAGGAAGGCGAAATCGACGAAGTACTTCCCGAGCACCGCGAAGAACGAAAGAAGGAAGATCGCCTTGAGGTAGGAGCTCGACCACAGGGATCGGATGGCTCGGCGGTCACGGCTCTGTCCGGCCTCGACCTCTTCGCCTCCGCGGCTTCCCACGTCGGGGAACCGGTTGAGAATGAGGACGAGGAGCGCGAGGCAGGCGCCGAGGCCGATAGCGGAGAGCCAGAGGAGGTTCGCGACGCCGAGGACGCTCACCAGGAGCGGCACCGAGAAGGAGCCGACGACGCGCGCCGCGACCTCGCCCGATCCCACGAGCCCGAAGAGCCTCTTCGACTGGCGCACGTCATAGAGTCTCGCCGCGACCGCCCAGTACTCCAGATCGGTGAGCATGGAGAGCAGGCGGTAAGCGATCATCATCCCGAAGATGAGCCAGCCGGCCTCCCCCCACGAGAGCCCCAATCGCAGAACGCAGGTCATCGCCAGCATGACGACCAGCGTTCCGGTCATGAGAGGCGAGAAGGCGACCTTCTCCTTCGCCCGCGTATAGCCCAGACCGGCCGCGATGCTCACCATGGCGGCCAGGAGGTAGACGTAGGGGAGGTAAGAGGCGTCGTAATGCGCGAGGAACAACGCGCTCGCCGCGGTCTCGAAGAACACGGTCGACGCCCCGGTGAAGAACGAGTGGAGAAGCATGAGGGACGTGGAGCCGCCCTCACCGGGACGGATGTCGAACCAGGCCAGGATGCGCGATTGGAGGTTCACGGACGTTCGATGCGGGCTCGCCCCCCGTAGCCCCCCGGGCGAAGGCTGCGGGCTTGCCCGCCGTAGCCCTTGGGGCGAAGGCGGGTCAGGCCGAGACTCCACTGCCGGTAGCGTTCTGGATCAGATCCCTCATCTCGCGGATCAGCGCGTCCGGGCTCTGCCCTTTCTTCACCAGTACCGCGGAGGTGAATCCTTCGAGTCGGCGCCGATCCTCGCTCGAGATGTCCTTCGCCGTGAGCACCACCACCGGGATCTTGTTCCACTCTTCACTGCGGTGAAGCTCCTCGATGAATCCGAATCCATCGAGCTCCGGCATCATCAGGTCCAGGAGAATGAGGCTGGGCGGACTCTCCGCCAGGCGCGCGAGCGCCTCGATGCCGTTCGCCGCCTCCAGCACCTTCAGACCTTCCTGGGAAAGGGCGCGGCGGACGATCTCGCGCACGCTCGGGTCGTCCTCGACCACCAGCACCGGGCGGGTCGAGGCGTTGTTGCGGAACTTCTTCAGGACCTCCACCAGATGGTCGCGGTCGACGGGCTTCGTCATGTACTCAGCCGCCCCGAGGGCGTAGCCCGTCGTCTTCTCGTCGATGTTGGTCATCATGATGACGGCGATCTGCCGGAGCTCCGGGTCCGACTTGAGCGTCTTCAGCACTTCCCAGCCGTCCATCCCCGGCATCTGGACATCCAGGGTGATGACGTCGGGACGGTGCTTGCGCGCGAGCTCGAGGCCCTCCTCGCCGTTCGAGGCGGTCATGACCGAGACCCCCTCTTTGGAGAGGGAGCGCTTGACCACGTCGCGCACCGAGGGGTCGTCGTCGATCACCAGGACCGAGCTGCCCTCGACGATCGTGGCCGACTCTTCCTCCACCTGGAGGGTTACTTTCTTCGGATCGACGACTTCGGCGGGGATGTGAACGAAGAAGGTGCTTCCCTTGCCAGGCTCGCTCTCGACGGTGATATCTCCGCCCATCATCTGGCAGAACTTCCGACTGATCGCCAGTCCGAGGCCCGTGCCTCCGTACTTGCGGGTGGTGGAGACGTCCGCCTGGGAGAAGGCCTGGAAGAGCTTCGAGAGCTGCGCCTCGCTCATCCCTATGCCGCTGTCCTTCACCGAGAACACGAGCCAGTCTTTGTCGGGCCGCTTTTCCCGGGCGACGGCGAACGTGACTTTTCCTTCCTTAGTGAACTTGCTTGCGTTCGAAAGCAGATTCAGCAGGACCTGCCGGAGCTTGGTGACGTCGGTGCTCGAGAACTGAACCTCGGGAGGGCATATCACCTCGAGATGGTTCGCGTTCTTATCGATCAGCGGCAGCACCGTCGAGGCCACGTCGTCCACGAGCTGCCGTACTTCGACGGGCTCGATGTAGAGCTCCATCTTTCCCGCCTCGATCTTCGAGAGGTCGAGGACGTCGTTGATGAGCCCGAGGAGGTGCTTTCCCGCGCTGTGGATCTTCCTCAAGTCGGGGACGAAATCGTCCTGACCCAGGTCTTCGGCTTCCTCCCGGAGCATCTCGCTGTATCCGAGGATAGCGTTCAAGGGCGTGCGGAGCTCGTGGCTCATGTTGGCGAGAAACGAGCTTTTCGCCGAGTTCGCCTGCTCCGCCGCTTCCTTCGCGACCCGGAGCTCCTCCTCGGCCTTCTTCCTGGCGGTGATGTCGTGGGCGACGCAGACGATCCCCTGGACTCGCTTGGTGGCGTCGGTCAGGACCGAGCCCGAGATCAGGACGGGGATCTCCGTTCCACTCCGCGCCAGGATCGTGGTCTCCAGGTTCCGGATGGAAGATTCGGTGGTCCCGAGGCGTATGATGGACGGGAGATTCACCGAGCTGCCGGTGGGCTTGACGAGCTTGCCTTCGTTTCCCAGGAAATCGAGGAAGCTTCGGCCGAGAAGAGCGCCTTCGGTCTCGCCCAGCAGCGAGAGGGCGGCTTCGTTCGCCGTTCGGATTTTCCAGTTCGAGTCGGTGACGATGAGCGCGTCCTCCATCGACTTGAGGATGTTGTCGACGTAAGACTTGGAGACCGTCGTCTCCTTCAAGCTCCGGGTCATGGTGCGGAAGGAGTCGGTGAGGTCGCCGACTTCGTCGTTGCTCTGGAACGGGACCTTGATCTCGGCGTCGAAATGTCCCGCCGCCACTTCCCGGGTCACGCGCGACAGGGCCACTATGGGATCGGTGATGCGGCGTCCGAAGTTGATGAGAATCATGAGCAGCACCAGGAATGAAATCGACCCGATGGCGATGGCTCTCTGGGAACGGAGGCGCACCTCCTCGACCGTTCCGGAAAGCGTCGTCGTGAGCTCGCTGCGGCCGCGCTCGACCAGGGTGTTCAGATCGGATTCCAGCTGGTTCTTGTAGCGGGCGACCTCCTGGAAGAGGGTCGCCACTTCCTCATCGTTGAGCTGGCTCAACGCTTCGGCGGGCGCGCTCTCTTCCTCGGGGAGGAGAAGCTGCTCGATGAGCTTCGACGCCTGGGTGTAGTAGTCGTCGAACACCGCCCGGATGAGCGCCACCTCTCCCCGCGAGCTCTCGGGAAGCTCCTTCTCCAGAGTCTCGAGATCGAGTAGGAAGAGATCGCGCTCCTCCTCCACGCGGTCGAGAAAGCTCTGCTCCCCCATGACCACGGTGTCCTCGATGAGACGGCTCAGGGTTCGGAACCGGGCCTGAGTGGCGGTGATTCGGGAGAACTCGGGAAAAGAGTGTTCCTGGACCTGGGTGAGCTCCGCTTCGACTCTTCCCGCGGCCCGGAAATTGATGAGGATGATGGTGCTGATGGTGAGCACGAAGCTCGCCATCAGGAGCCCGAATTTCAGCTTCAGCGGAAGGCGCATGGTTTGCCCTTCAGGGTTGGAGCTCGATGAACTTGACCCGATCGTCGGTGTAGCCTGCGTCCACGATGCCGATGGCACCCGGGCTCGCGGCCACGAAATCCGCGACCAGTTTCGACGAGGCGAAGGTCTTGGGGGCGGTGCCCTGTCCAGAGAACAGGTGTCGCTTCCAGTACGCGCGGAACTGGCGCACCGTCTTCTTCAGGTTCTCTTCCAGGAAAGACTCGGTGAGCGGGGATTTCTCGTCCAGGAGCGAGGGCTGGATTCGAGCCCCCGAGTCCCAGAACGTTTTCTTCCCCAGGTAGATTCGGGCGATCTCCGCCTGGGTGATGGCGGACACCTCGACGTCGGAGCTCACGATGACCTTGGTCTGGGCCTGAGCCCTCGCCGTCCAGATCAACGAGAGTCCAATAGTCAGCAGGATTCTTCTCATTGTTCAGAACCCCAGGACCACGGCGGCCTTGATCTCGTTGTAGCCCGCCCCGGGGAAGCCGGCGAGAGAGCTTTCGGAGGCGCCCTTGAAGTAGTTGTTCTCGAACTTGATCATGAACCCGCCGGAGACCTCGTAGTTCACCCCGACGATCACGTCGTAGCCGTGATCGTTAGCCACGTCGGTCGATGGATCCACTCGCTCCAGTCTGAAGTAGGGAGTCAGGCCGTTGTCGAACTCGTACGACGGCTGCAGGTACCAGCCCACCTGGAGGATCTCGTCGGCTTCTTCCGGGTCCAGCCAGCCGAAATCGAGCTCCGCCCAGAGCTTCCATGCGCGCGCTTGATAGCGGAGCTCGAGACCGCTGCTGGTGAGCGATCCGACCCCATCGGAGTCGGGCTGGTCGTGATAGAAGGAGGTCCCGACCTCGAGCGCCTCCGTGGGCTCGAATCGGAAGCGCCCGGTCACCGCCTTGGCCCCGTTGTTGTCCTCTTCGAACGGATTGGTCTCGCTCTGATCTCCGTTCGAGAGAAATAGGTCGTAGCTGAACCCCCGGTCGCCGATGAGACCGTCGCCTTGGACGGCGATGCCCGCGCCCCAGCGCGGGTAGAAACGGAAAGCGTCGTCGACGATGCGTTCGGCCTTGTTGGTGCTCGCGGGCTCCTTCACGCTGAGAAACGCCGGCTTCGCGGTGTGGATCTCGTTGTAGATCCCGAAGGGGATGAACATCTTTCCCACCCGGACTTTCAGCATGTCGCTGAACGCATACTCCACGAAGGCGTACTCGACGGCGACGTTCCCGAAATCGTCCTCGGTGGCGGCTCCGTGCTCCCAGGTGAGATCGGTCGAGACCCGGATGGCGTCGGTCACCTGGAAATTGAGGACGAGATCGAAGAGGTCGGCGTCGAACGACCCGTTGGGGTCGCCGTTGCCTTCCTCGTCGAGCTGCTTCTCGAACTCGAAGCCGGAGTAGCCGTTGATGGTGAGCTTGCTGGTGTATTGCGCTCGAAGGGGGCGGGCCGAAGCCATGACGGTGGCGGCGAGAATCGCCACGAGCGTCCATCTCATGAGCTTTCCTCCGCGTCCGGGCGCACCTGCCCGAGGCGTTTCTCGAGATTCGGCGGACCGGAAGCTTTAGGTTCCGAGTCGGAAGTCGGTTGTGAAATTTCTATCAGTGTAACATACCGACCGGGGTTTGGAAGCGGAGGCACGGCTCGGAGAGAACGTCTCGAAAGCGATTGAGTCCGAGGAAAAACGGCGTTACAATGATTGAAGTCTCAATCACAATCGAGTTCGAGCTGCCTCGCCCCGATTCGGCTGACGCGGACGAAGCGTCTGGCGCGATCGTCGCGAGGGGAAAGCCCATGCCGAGAATACTCCTGGTCGAAGACAACGAAATGAACCGCGACATGCTGTCGCGGCGGCTGAGCCGCAAAGGCTTCGAGGTCCTCATCGCCGTCGACGGACAGCAGGGGGTCGAGAAGACCCTCAGCGAAAGCCCCGACCTGGTGCTCATGGACATGAGCCTTCCCGTCCTCGACGGCTGGGAGGCCACCCGCCGGCTGAAGGCGGCGACCGAGACCAAGCACATCCCCATCATCGCCCTCACCGCGCACGCGATGTCCGGCGACCGCGAGAAGACGCTGCAAGCGGGCTGCGACGACTACGACACCAAGCCCATCGAACTGCCCAGGCTCATCTCCAAGATCGAGGCCCTGCTGAACGCGAAGAAGGTTTCCTGAACCAGTTGTCAGTAATCAGTTGTCAGTCGGACAACAGCAACTGACAACGTCGACGCCAGTCATCGGGCGTCAGTTCTCAGCGCGACGGAAGCGCCTCGTTCCCAACTCCTGGCAAGTACGTCCGGAGACTGATAACCGCTAACTGGCAACGGGTTCTGATGGCTGCTCCTACGCGGTCTCGTTCGCCAGCGTGCTGCGCAGGAAGCTCTTGATCTCCTCCGGCACCGAGGTGAATCTCAGCTTGTAGCGGGACTCTTCGCCCGCGGTCACTTTGGCGTAGAGATCGCCGGGGATGATGACCCCGTTCAAACCGTTGAGCCTCAGGCGGAGGTTCGAAAGCCGCTCTACCGGCTTCGCGGCCGAGATGACCGCCTCGCCCATGGAAAGGGCGACGAGCTTGCCTTCGATCGATTCTCCGCCCACGTGCTTTCCCTCGATCACCTCGATGGTGATGGGGATTTCACGAACCAGCAATCGAAGCTCCTCGCTCCGCGCGGGGAGAACGAGGTCATGCTTACCGCCGATTCCCAGGAGCTCGTAGACTTTGACCGGCTCGCGAAAACCCTTGGCCCCGAGCTGGAGTTCGTCACCCAGCTTCAGCTCCGCTCCCACCGCATCGGCGGTCGCTTTCGAGATCAGGATCTGCCCCCCGACGGTATAGGACTCGATGCGGCCGGTGAGGTTCACGTGGCTTCCCACGACGCCGTACTTCGCGCGCTTCTGCGATCCGATGTTTCCCACGACGCACTCGCCGGTATTGAGGGCGATTCCCATCTCGAGCTCGGGAAAGCCGTTCTTCCGGTTCTCCTCGTTCACCTCGCGCATCGCGAGCTGCATCTGGAGGGCGCAGACGACGGCGCGCTCGGCGTCGTCCTCACGGTGAATGGGTGCGCCGAAGAGGGCGAGAATCGCGTCCCCGATGAACTCGTCGATGGTTCCGTTGTACGCGGTGACGATCTCCGCCATCTTCCCCAGGTAGTTGTTCAGCACCGCCACCACCTGCTCGGGGTCCAGCTTCTCCGAGAGCGCGGTGAAGCCGCGAAGGTCGGACATCATGATGGTGACGTTGCGCTTCTCTCCGCCGAGTCTCAGCCCTTCGGGGCTCGACAGCAGGCTCTCCACGACCTCCTTGCTCAGGTACCGGCCGAACGTTTTCCGGATGAACTGATTGTGCCGTTCGAGCTCGGCCGTCAGCCGGCGCGCCTCCTCCATCGCCCGCTTTCTCGAGAGCTGGGTCTCGATCCGGGCGAGGGCCACCGGGAAGTCGATGGGCTTCACGATGTAGTCGTTCGCCCCGAGCTTGAAGGCGCTCACGATGTCCTCGCCCTGGTCCTTGGCGGTCGCCATGATGATCGGGAGCTCGAGCGGCGAGTGGGTCTTGCGCACTTCCTTCAAGACGTCGTAGCCGCTGACCTCGGGCATCATGATGTCCAGTAGAATCAGATCGAAGGTGGTGGTTCGGATCCTCTCGATCGCCTCCTGGCCCCCCTCCGCGGTCTCCACCTGAAACGCCTTGCGCTCGAGCCTGCGGGTGAGCATCGAACGGTTGAGCTCCACGTCGTCGACGACGAGGATTCGCGGGTTGCCCTCGGGGGCGGCGATATCCGCGCTTCCCGCAGGGGCGACGTACTCCCCGCTCTTGATTTCGGGGGTCTCGCCTTTCGCGCGCACCGGCGCCGCCGGGGCGGAGAGTCCGTCGAGGGGAAGAGAGTCAATCTTGGCAAGAAGGTTCCGGGCGGCGATCCCAATCTTCTCCAGGTCGGCGACGTACTGTGGATGTCCGTCGGACGCCGCCTCCTCGCCAAGCAACTCGCTGTAGCCGATGATCTGGTTGATCGGCGTGCGCAGATCGTGGCGCAGGCTCTTCGCGGGTGCGGGAGTCGGTGTCTCCTCTTCCGGATGTTCTTCGACGGCTCGTTCGGTGGGGGACATTCTTAGTTGCTCGCTCGCTCTTCGCTCGCTCGCTCCCCGCGCTCCTCGCGCGGGGAAGAGGGGCCCCTCCGGGGCCCGCTAACTCGCTCGCTCTTCGCTCGCTCGCTCCCCGCGCTCCTCGCGCGGGGAAGAGGGGCCCCTCCGGGGCCCGCCGCTCGGGCGCGTCGGAAGATGCCCTCCGGGTGTTTCGGTTCGATTGTTGGGAGCTTTAACTAATTTATAGCAAAAAAAGAAGACTTCGTCACCGAGGACGGTGCACGATGCGAAAGCCGACGTAGTTCACGACGAAGTTGGGCGAGAGCCAGAAGCGGTTGGCGGCGCGAGTCGTGACCGCGGGGAGGTTGTAGGCTCCGCCACGGACCACCCTCATGTCCCTTCCGCCGTCGAGGTTCGATCCGAGCTCGGTCGAGGTCCAGTCGCGGGTGTTTCCGGCGAGGCCGCGCACTCCGTAGACCGATTCGTCCGAAGGAAAGGAGTCGACGGGTTGAGTCGACACTTCTCCGGGAAGAGACCCGCTCACGTTGCAGAGGCTGGGGTCGAAGCGGTTCCCCCAGGGGTACCACCGGCCGTCGGCGCCGCGGGCCGCTTTCTCCCATTCGAGCTCCGTGGGCAGCGCGTACTCGCGGCCGTCGAGCTTCGACCGATACTCGCAATAGGCGACGGCGTCGTGCCAGGAGATGGAGACGACCGGAAACTCCGAGCGCCAGCGATGGCGCCCCGTGCCTTCAGGAAGCGCGACGCGGCCGTCCTCTCCCTGGCGGAAGTAGAAACCTCCGTCGGGGCTGCGGCGAGGCGAGCGTCGCAGTGCCTCCTCGGGATCCTTCCGCGCCAGCTCTTCGAGAAAATCGAGGTACTCTCGGACGGTAACCGGGGTACGAGCGATGAAGAAGTCGTCGAGCTCGACCTCGGCGCCGGGAAGCGACCACCCCCGCACCTCCTCGTCGCCTCCTGCCGCGAAGCTCCCCGCGGGCACGTGCACGAATCCCTCTCCGATCTGCTTTTCGGAGAACAAGCGCACGGTTCCGCTCCACTGTCGAGTTCGCGAGATGAAGACCGGATAGTGGGTGTCGCGATAGCCATCCTTCTTGAGGACCGCGAGATAGCTGCCCATGGCGAGCGCGACCGGGGCGGAGCACTACGCCCGGGTCGTGCGCGCGGGGGTCCGTCGGCTGCTGGACGAGGCGCTTCTCCTCGAACCGATGAAGCGTCACGGAAGCCCCCGCGGGCGAGGAGTCGAGTCCGAGCGTCCCGTCTCCCCTGAGCTCCCGCGAATAGCGTCCGTCGTGGAATGAAGTGACGAGCTGTCCGAAAAAGTCGCGGCTCGCGAGATCGCGGCGCCGCTCCGCTTCACGGAAGCTATCCCAGTAGAACTCCGCCATGAAGCGGCGGGCGTCGGGATGCGACGGATCGTGGCCCAGCGCGGCGGAGAGCGTCATCACCACTGCGGACGCCGCCTCGGCGAGCGCAGTGCGAAGACTTGCCACGTCGTCCTCGGCTTCGAAAAGAGGGGACTTCTCCTCGACGCTCTGCCAGTCCTGATAGCGGGTTCTTAGCCCCTCGACCTCGCTCCGGGCCTCCTCGACCCGCTCCTGCAAAGCGTAGTACTGATCGAGGAGGAGCCTACCCTGAGCCGCGAGCTCTCCCGCTCGCTCGCGCCTCCTGGCGCGATCGGAAGCGGACTCGAGCCACGCCTGAACCTCGTCGTGGAGCTCCCTCGCCGTCTGCTGGCGGGAATCGGGCTCTTTCGCGAGGGCGCGGAGGCACGTCTGCTCGAGCTCGAGCGGGATTTCGCGCTGAGGCGCTCTCGCCCGAGGCGACGGGGGCGGTTTCTCGAGGTGTGCGGTCATCACCTCCATCAGCTTTCCGGTGAATGGAGGCTCGAGGGTCAGGATCTCGTAGAGCAGAATTCCGAGCGCGTAGACGTCGGTGCGGGCATCCACGTCGTCGCCCGTGACCTGTTCCGGAGACATGTAGGTGGGCGTTCCTACCGCGAAGCCCGTCTGGGTGATGTCTTCCTTGGCCTCGGTCGAGACCTCGGTCTCGCCCAGGAGCTTCGCGACGCCCCAGTCGAGAAGGATGACCTCTCCGTGCTCCCCAACCATGATGTTCGCGGGCTTGATGTCCCGGTGCACCACTCCTTTGACGTGCGCGTACTCCACCGCCAGCGTCGCTTGAAGGAAGATCTGCACGAGTCGGGTCAACGAGAACACCCGAAGGTAGGCGGGATCCTCGAGCTCGAGGGACGAAAGGATCTGATGGAGCGTCTCCCCGCGGACCACGGGCATCGTGTAGTACGGCTTGTTGCCCTCGGTCAGTCCCATCTCGTAGACGGGGACGATGTTCGGATGGTCCAGCTGACCGAGGACCTGCGCCTCTTTCAGGAAGCGCCAGATCTGGGGCTTGTCGGACTCCGCCCTCACCGTCTTGATCGCGAGCTGTCTTCTCAGGTCTTGATCGAAAGCGAGGTAGACCTCGCCCATTCCGCCTTCGCCGAGGCGCGCCACCATCCGGTACCGGGGCCGGTCCCCCTGCGGTTTGGGTATCTCCGAGTCGTCTTCCGATATCAGTGCGAGGTCGGCCGGCGGCGGCTCGCCGACGAGAGTCTGCATCGTCGCGAACGTCGAGAGTGCCGCCGGTGTCGCTGCCGGCACGTTGGGCATGGTTGCGTGCTCTCCGGCCGCCCACCGAGCGAGGAACTTCTGCAGGCTGTCGTCCGAGGGACCGGTCTTCGGCGGATCGGCCGGGGGGGCCGCGTCGTCTTTCTTGGACATGGAGGGCTTGGAAAAATCGTAGCATCCACGGGGGGATCTGTCGACTTGCTACGAAAGGAGCGCTTCCACCGCGCGGCGGCCCTCGGCGGCGGCCCCGGTCCAGTTCTGGTGGCCGCGAAGCTCCGAATGCCCGATGGCGATGCGCCCGAAGGGCCTGCGAAGGACTTCGTGCGCCGGCTCCCGGCCGGCGACGCCGAACATGAACCCCGGGCCGGGAGCGACGTAGGCGTGCCCCCAGCGGTTGAGGATGATGCCTGCGATGTCCTTTCCGGGATCGAAGCCCGCGTCACCGAAGAGGCGGACCATCTGTTCGCGGATGCGCCGCTCGTACTCGCGGAACGGGGTCTGCAGGAGCTCGAGCCTCCCGGCCTGACCCTGGTTCAGCGGGGGAATCCCCGGTGAAAAAACCGGGACGTAGAAAGTCAGGACCGTGGGCTCGTCGGGATGGAAACGTGGACGATGTCCTCCGACCACCATCGGACGCCGTATGTTTCCGGAAAAGCCGAAGCCGTCGCTCCAGATCCCGGCGGCGATTCCGAGCTTCGCGAGAAAACGCCAGTTCTCGAGGGCCACGTTGGCGACGAGTACCGCGGAGTGCCGGAAGCCCTCGTAGGCGCGATGATACTTCTCGGGGAGATCGCGAATCACACGGCGGTTGATCCAACCTCCGGAGGCCATGACCACGGCCTTCCCCTTCAGGCGATGAAGCTCCTCACCGAGGGCGTAGGTGACGTCGACGCCGCCTTCCGCGTCGTGCTCGACCCGCACCACCGTCGCGCTCGAACGGATCCTCACCGGACCGTCGCTGCGGTCGAGCGCGTCCCAATCGACGGGACTCTCGAGGACGTCCGCGAGCGGCTCCTCGCGTCGTTCGAGCAGATCGTGCGGGAAGGGGG
>DAISKN010000030.1:0-19421 GCA_036820975.1 Acidobacteriota bacterium
GGTCCGCGCCCGCCCGAATCCACCGCGTCAGGTTCGAGGCCGGCGGGAGGTCGGAGGCCATGTCGACGAGCACCGGCACGTTCGCTTTCTTCCCGATGGCGATGAGCTCGTCGGGCATGAGGACGTGCGCCTCGGGCGGAAGCGCGCGCTTCCTGGGGACGGGCGGTCCGAACTGACGCTGCTCCTCGACGGCGGCGAGAACGGCGATCATCGCGGTGTTCTCCGAGACCCTCTCGAGGAGCTCCTTCCGGTCTGCCGCTTCCACGATCGTCATCCCCGCGGCCCGATAGGCCCGGTCGTAGCTGAACCGGTGGGCTTTCTGGATGAGGCACTCGCGCTTCGGCCAGTCGGGGTGGGGAAGGGCGTCGATCTTCGCCGGGTCGGTGCCGGTGAGACAGCCGGCCGCCGCGAGGATCATCGAGGAGAAGCCGCCGGCGGTCACCAGCGCGGCCTCCGCGCCGAGAAGCTCGGCGACTTTCCGCCCCGCGGCCTCGCTCAGCTCCTCGACGTCGACGAAGAACCGGTTCGCCTCGACCAGGGCCTCTACGACCTCATCGGGCATCCGCGAGCCGCTCAGGCGCGAGATGTGCTCGTGCGCTCCGATGTGCGGCCTCACCCCGAGGACCCGGGTGTAGACGTTGTCCTCGAGCTCCGCCGCGACCGACTCGGGAGTGCGCTCCTCGGCGGCGCGCGCGGTCGCGGAAGCGGCGCCGGCGAACGGCGCGAGGACACTGGATTGCAGGAATTCCCGTCTTTTCATGGGAAACTTTCTATCACGATCGAGGCTTGGCTAGAATCCGAGGATGGAACTCTACGCTGGCCGCGTCGAGCCCTCGTGGATCGACTACAACGGCCACATGAACGTCGCCTACTACCACCTCGCCTTCGATCGGGGCACCGACCACTTCCTGCGGACCATCGGACTCGGCGAAGAGTACGTCCAGCGCGAGCAGGGCTCGATGTTCGCCCTGGAGGACCACCTGGTCTACATGAAGGAGCTTCGAGAGGGCGAGCCGTTCCGAGTGACGCTGCAGCTGCTCGGCTTCGATGAGAAGCGCCTCCACTATTTCCTTCGCATGATCCACGGGAACAAAGGATTTCTCGCGGCGACCTGCGAGCACCTGTCGATCTTCGTCGACATGAAGGAGCGCCGCTCGTCGCCCATGCCGCCTCACGTGAAGGAGGCGCTCGAGCGGCTCGAGATAGAGCACCGGAATCTTCCTCGGCCGGAGGAAGCGGGCCGACCCATGGGAATCGAGCGGAAGCGGGCGTAGAATGACGCCGAAAGGAAGAACTCCATGAATCTCTCCCGTTTCCCGCGGCGCCGCTACACCGAAGGCCGCACTCCGATCGAGAAGCTCGAGCGACTGACTGCCCAGCTGGGCGGACCGACCCTTTACATCAAGCGCGACGATCTTCTGGGCCTCGCCGGGGGAGGAAACAAGACGCGTAAGCTCGAGTTCCTCGTCGCCGACGCCATCGCGAAAGGCGCCGACACCCTCTTGACCGGAGGCGCAGTGCAATCGAATCACTGCCGGCTCACCCTGGCCGCCGCCGCAAAAGAGGGAATGCACTGCTTCCTCGTGCTCGAGGAGCGGGTCCCCGGAAGCTATCGCGATGATGCGAGCGGGAACAACTTCCTCTTCCGGCTGATCGGAGTCGAGGGCGTGAAAGTCGTTCCCGGCGGATCCAACATGATGTCGGAGCTCGAGGCGGCCGCCGAGGACCTGCGGTCGAAGGGCCGCAAACCCTACGTCATTCCCGTGGGGGGGTCGAATCCCATCGGCGCGACGGGCTACGCCGCCTGCGCGCTCGAGATCCTCTCGCAGAGCTTCGACCTCGGGATCCGGATCGACCGCATCGTGTGCGGGAGCGGAAGCGCGGGGACCCACGCGGGACTCGTGGCCGGTCTCTTTGGACTGAATTCCGCGATTCCGGTGGTTGGCATCAACGTGAGCCGCCCGAAGGAGCCGCAGGAGGAGCTCGTCCACTCGCTGGTGGAGCGGACGGCGACACACCTCGGCATCCGGGAGCCCGTCCCCAGGGACGCGGTGCTGTGCTTCGGAGACTACGTGGGGCCCGGCTATTCGAGACCCACGCCGGAGATGGCGGAAGCCGTCCGGAAGCTGGCACGCACGGAAGGGATTCTCCTCGACCCGGTCTACACCGGAAAGGCCATGGCGGGTCTTCTCGATCTCGTCCGCAAGGGCTACTTCGAGAAGAAAGAGAACGTGCTCTTCCTCCACACCGGCGGATCCCCCGCCCTCTACGCCTACATGAAGGACGTCCTGGACTGAGCCATGGCGAAGAAGAAGCGCGTCGCGAAGCCTGTCAAGAAAGCTCCCAAGCGGACGACGAAGAAGAAGCCCGCGGCGAAGACCAGGCATCCGAGGGTCCGAAAGGCGGCCGAGCCACCGCCTCCTGCGCCGCTCTCGAAGCTCGACCCGATGCTGCGGCTCGGGGCGTCGCGGGAGAGAGTGGGGGCCCGGGCGGCGTTCCGGCCGCAGAGAGTGACCGACGTCTCTCTCGGCATCCACGCCCTCGCTTCCCGGATGTCCCGTGCGGGCGCGGAGCGTCTTCGCGACGAGGACCTGGTCTCGGTCATCATCGACTGCAAGGAGGGCGAGCCTCTGCGCGAGCGCGTGGACGCCTGGGGAGGTTGCGGCACACGGGTGTCACCCTCGACGATGGTCGCCCGGGTTCCCCGAACGGAGCTCGAGAGCCTCGCCCGGATGCCCAACGTCCGCTATGTCGAGGCGAGCACCCGGCTCAGGCTCCACTCCGATCTCGCCCACCTCGCTTCCGGTCTGGTGCGAGCGGGAGTGCCGACCGTGCCCCAGACGGGAGCCGGGGTTCTGGTCGGCGTCGTCGACACCGGCATCGACGTGAGCCATCCCGCCTTTCTTTCCGGAGGGAAGACCCGGATCGTCAACTATCTCGATCAATTCACCGACCAGGAGTTCGATTCGGCGAAGATCGACGCCGGCGACGCCGCGGGCGCGACCGACACCATCGGCCACGGGACCCACGTCGCCGGGATCGCGGCCGGCAACGGCGGCGGGTCTCCCAGCTCCTCGCTTCGCGGGGTGGCGCCGGAGGCCGACCTCGCGGTCGTGAAGTCGACTCTGGAGACCGCGGATATCCTGACCGCTATCGCGCACATCTTCGACGTCGCGAAGGCACGAAATCAGTCCGCGGTCGTCAACTGCAGCTTCGGCGGGCACGCGGGACCGCACGACGGGAGTACTCTCATCGAGAGAACCATCGACGAGCTCTCCGGCCCCGGGCGAATCGTCGTGGTCTCCGCCGGGAACGAAGGCAGCGACCCCATCCACGCGCACGGCATCGTTCGGGGAGAGGGAACGACGCCCGGCCGTTGGGAGGCGAAGTTCTCGCTCAACCCGCGCACGTTCCAGGGAGAATCGGGCCCGGTCGAGCTTGGAATCCTCTTCCTCCAGGTCTGGCACCAGCGCGAGGACCGGCTGAAGATCCGGCTGCGCACTCCGGGGGGCAACTTCCTGGACCCGCCGGAGGAAGGCTCGAGCGAGCACGATTTCGGATCGTTCTTCGTCGAGGCGTCCCGACAGGTTCATTCCTACAGCGGCGACACCCTGGTGACCTTCGAGGTCATCACTCTTCCGCAGTCGAGCTGGCTCTCGAACTGGACGCTGGTCGCGGAGGAAGTCTCGCCGTCGAGCGCGAACGTCGGCGCGGTGCACGCCTGGATCTCTGACGGCTCCGAGGGACGGTTCACGACCGGAGCCACGTTCGAGTACCTCATCGGGATGCCGGCCTCGGCCTACTCCGCCGTTACCGTCGCCTCCTACGCCACGCGGAACCGGTGGAGCTCGCGCGACCCGCAGAATCCGTCGATACACCTCGAAGCCCTCGAGCTCGAGGCGCTGTCGTCCTTCAGCAGCCCTGGACCCACGAGAGACGGAGACACCAAGCCCGAGGTGGCGGCTCCAGGAGAATGGCTTCTCGCTCCGCTATCGAAGGACGCGCTCGCCGCCGAGCTTCCGCTCTTCACCAGGGCCGCGGGAATCGAGTACGCGTCGCTGCGGGGGACGAGCATGTCGGCCCCCTACGTCACCGGCTCTCTCGCGCTTCTTCTTCAGAAAGACGGCAGCATCGACTGGAGCGAGGCGAAGCGCCGGCTCATCAAGTCGGCGCGCCAGGATCGTCGTTCCGGCGTCTGCTGGAACGCGCGCTGGGGCTATGGCAAACTGGATGTCGAGCGACTGCTGACGATCGAGCCCGATGCATAAACTGCGCGACTCCTTGAAGCGACCCAAGACGCTCCGGGTCATCGTGGAGCTCGACATGCGCTCTCCCGAAGAAAAAGACCTCGAGCACCTCGGCGACCTCGGCCTCGACGTGGAGCGGGTCGTCGGAAACAAGGTCGTGGGCTCGATTCCGGCGGCCAAGCTCCAGGGTCTCGAGGCGGATGACTCCGTCCGCATGGTCGAGCGCTCCGAGAGGCTCAGTTTGCACTGAGCTTGTCACCACCCGGCACGGAACCCCTGTCCGCTTTCCTTACAACTTCCCCCTAGAACGCGAGCCATCGAGAGCTACGTTCGGCGGGCGGTTGCCTCGACTGTCCATATGTGGTATTTTCCCACTGTGGGACCAGTGGGATGGCGAGTAACATTTCGTATCTGAGCCTCGACCAGAAGGGGCGGGCGACGCTCCCCGAGGAAGTCCGTGCCTCGCTCGGCCTACGCGCCGGCGATTTCGTGCTCCTCGAACGCACGGACCGTGGGACGTACGAGCTCGTTCCGGCGGCGCTCGTGCCGAGAGACCAGCTCTGGTTTCACCATCCCGAGATGCGAGAGCGCATTCAGAAAGCTGAAGACGAGGTCGCCTCCGGTCGGGTCACGGTGACCCGCGGCGCGGAAGCGGCTCAGGCCTTGCTGGACAGCCTGAAGCGGCGGCCGCGGAAGAAGCGGCGCTGATCTACGCGTGGGGCGGCCCGCTTTTCTGTCCGCGAGCTGGTCCGACAGCTGGAAGGCCAGCTACGCTTCGTTGCCCTCGGATCGTCAGGCTTCCTGCGACCGCGTGATCCTGGCCCTCATCAAGGGAGTCGACTCCCCCGGAATCCACGTGAAGCCCATCTTGCCCGACAAGCACTACCTCGAGGCCCGTATCGGCAGCGGCGACAGGATCGTGTTTCGCGTGGAGAAGGGTACGATCTTCTTCGTCGATGTGGTCAAGCACGACGATATCGCACGGTACGGTCGGCGACCCCGGCCGGTCCGCTGAGCCACGACGGGCGAGCAACCAAAGGCCCGAACCGACGGCGGCCTTTGGTTCAAGCGAACTTTGCTTCCTGGCGGCAAAGGTGAGCCGCGGCGGTGAAAACGCCTGACGACAAGATCCTCGGAGCGTGTTAGCTTTTGCACGGATTGAACCTGCAGACGAGTCCGGATCGGAGCGAGAGGAGCTACATGCAGCGAGTATCGATGGGATGGATGGAACGACTCGTACCGGCTGCCGCGCTCCTGGTATGCGCGGCGACCGGGAGGGCGCAGCAGGGCGTGTCCGACGGTCAGTGGCGCCACGCCAATGGGGATACCGGAGCGACCCGATACTCCGGCCTCGATCAGATTACCGCGGAGAACGCCGGAAGCCTTCAGATCGCGTGGAGGTGGAGCAGCGCCAACTTCGGGCCGACTCCGGAGTTCAAGAACGAGACGACGCCCTTGATGGTGGACGGCGTTCTCTACTTCACCGCGGGATTTCGGCGGGACGTGGTCGCTATCGATGCGGGCACGGCCGAAACACTATGGACGTACCGGCTCGACGAAGGAGCGCGGGGTACGGCGGCACCCCGGAAAAACTCCGGACGCGGCGTTTCCTATTGGACCGATGGCCGGGGCGACGAGCGGATCTTCGTGATTACGCCGGGATTTCAACTCGTCGCCCTCGACGCCGGGACTGGCCGGCCCGTCCCCGACTTCGGCACCGACGGCCTCGTGGACTTGAAGCTCGGATTCGACCAGACGGTCGATCTGGACGCCAACAACCTCGGGTCGAGCTCTCCAGGGGTCGTCTTCGAGGACTTGATCATCGTCGGCCCGGCGATGTCGGGCGCCGCCCGCCTGCGATCGAAGGAGGGGGTGCCGGGGCACGTTACCGCGTGGGACACGCGGACGGGAAAGCGCCGCTGGATCTTCCACACCGTGCCCAAGCCCGGAGAGTATGGGTACGAGACATGGGAGAACGATTCCGCGAAATATTCGGGACATGCGGGGGTCTGGGCGCCGATGTCCCTCGATGCGGCTCTCGGCTACGTCTATCTGCCGGTCGAGGTCGCCACCAGCGACTACTACGGAGGCCATCGGCACGGGAACAACCTGTTCTCCTCGAGCCTCGTTTGCCTGAACGCGCGCACCGGCCAGCGGGTGTGGCACTACCAGATCGTGCACCACGACATCTTCGAGTACGACAACTCCAGCGCGCCGATTCTCATGGACGTCACCGTCGACGGAAAACCGGTGAAGGCCGTCGTCCAGCTCACCAAGCAGTCGTTCGCGTTCGCGTTCGATCGAGCGACCGGCGAGCCGCTCTGGCCCATCGAAGAGCGACCGGTGCGCGCCTCGGACGTTCCCGGCGAGAGGGCGTCGCCGACGCAGCCCTTTCCAACGAATCCGGCCGCGCTCGATCGCCAGGGGGCATCCGAGGCCGACCTCATCGACCTTACGCCCGCGATTCGAGACGCGGCGCGCGAGATCGCCCGCCGCTACCGCCTCGGACCGCTCTACACCCCGCCCTCGCTCGCCGATGCCGCCGACGGGACGCACGGTACGATCCAACTGCCCGGTACCGGAGGCGGTGCTCTGTGGGAAGGAGGCGCGGTCGACGTCGAGAGCGGCGTGCTCTACGTGGGGACATTGACCAGTCCAACGCTTCTCGCGCTCCACAGCGAGCCGGGATATTCGGACATCGCCTACGTCTCCGCCGGTGTCGTTGTCGATGGTCCTCAGGGATTGCCGCTCTTCAAGCCGCCGTTCGGCCGCATCACCGCGGTCGACATGAACACCGGCCGCCACGTCTGGATGAAGCCCAACGGAGGAACTCCCTTTGCGATTCGCGAGCACTCCGCGCTGAAAGGAGTGGAGCTCGAGCCGACCGGGAGCCCATCCCGCGCCGTGCTTCTCGCCACCAGTACGCTTCTGTTTGCCGGTGAAGGCTGGCAGGGCGAGCCCTATTTCCGCGCCTATGACAAGAAGACCGGCGCCGTCCTCGCGGAGCTCGAGATTCCCGCACCAGCTACGAGCCTTCCCATGACCTACATGCACCAGGGCAAGCAGTACATCGTCTTCGCCGCCGGCGACACCGCGACGGAGCACGCTGCCGAGCTCATCGCGCTGGCGCTCCCGGAGCGCGTCGAAGCGTCCGCCCCGGCGGCTCCGAGGCGGTAGCGGGCCGCCGCTCCTGGGTTACTCGGTCCTCAACGCCACCGCAGGATCGACGGAGTGGCGGGCATCGTTTTCCAGGGAGACTCGCGATGCGCCGCTGCGCATCCTTGACGAACGAGTCCTGAATCGAACCTCTGGGGCGCTGCGATGGGCGGAGGCGGATCCGGAGCGACGAGATCGCTCCTGCGAGATCACGAGCTCCGCGGGACTACGGGATGGCGTTGCGCCCCCGGCGACGGGAAGCGACGCCAATCATTCCAAGGAGAAACAAGCCGAGCGTCCCGGGCTCGGGGACCCGCTGGAGAAAGCCGCGAATCTCCCCACCCGCGGCAAAGCTCGAGTGAATGTTGACATAGGCACGTCCATTCAGAAGGCCGGCGACGAGCGCGGCCTCGGCTCCCGGTGCCGTGCCGCCTCCGAAGTTGGTCACGAAGCCCGCGGTGTAGGAATCAGTGTCGTTCAGACTCCAACTCCCGGAGTAGGTGCCGCCCATCACGCCCGCCGGGAAGCCGGGGAACGTTCCTGGGAAGGTGGCCACGCCAACGGTTCCCGGCGGATCCACGCAGCAGTGAATATGCGCAACCGTGGTGGTGCCGGTAAGGTCTTGCCAATCCAACTCGACCTGCAACGTGTGGGCGACGTCATCGTAGATGACAACGGCTTCCCCCGTCCCCGCCGACGGAATCGGCGGGTTCTCGCTCGGCCCATCGAGGGAGGCTCGGAACTTTATGGTTGTCGCATCCGCGTTCGAGGAGAAGCCAAGCGTCGCGGCGAGCACCAGTACCAATGCGGCAAAACGGAGCATGGGGTTACCTCCGCTCGCAAATCGAGCAGAAATCATGCCACTTATAGCGGTGCTTGGACGTCAATGAGTTGCGGACGCGGGCCAAGACTCGGGTTCCGTCGAACGTCAAGAAATCCGACTCGGATCGCGGATTCAGAGGAAAATCGCTATCAAGATCTCCGACAGTCCTGATGTGAACTGAATAACACTTGGGAGAGTCCGAGCGCCTGGAGCCGCGAGATCCTGGAGTCCACGACCAGTCCGGATCCCAGCCACCCGGCTTCCGGCTGGACTCCGGCGGCAGTCGCCTTCACCGCCTCCGCAACTTCGTCGTCCGCCATCGGGTCGCCGCCGACGCCGCGAGCGAGCCCGCTTTGCAGAGCTCATCGCGTTGGCGCCCCGAACGAGTCGAACCGTCCGCCTCCGCGCAATTCGCTCGGTCCCTACGCACCTTAGGGGAGGAAGTCTTAGATGCGACAAAAATTCCACGACCGAGAAAAGACTTCGCTCTGCCGTACACACCGTTCCAGGCGGTTCGCCGACCCGTTCGGGCTAAGTCACTGCACCACAGGAGCGTTCGGCTTTGGGCACGGAGTTTGCCTTTGGCAGCGTAGCAGGAGGGTACGAGCGATGACTCATCTTTTTCGAATCCCGATGATCGCGGCGACCATGGCTCTGAGCGCTGGGCTGGCCACCTGGGCCCGCGAGCCTTCCGTGGAGCGTCAGATTCTTGCGTTGACCTACCCCGAAGGACCGACGGTTTCGGTGAAGTTCGACGGCACCTCCCGACTTCCCGGCGCGAGCGGTGAGGCCAAAGTCGAGCGCAAGAAGGGGATGACCGAGATCGAGATCGAGCTGGACGAGATGAAACCGGCTGCGGCCTTTGGCGGTCAATACAATACCTATGTCCTTTGGGTGGTCTCTCCCGAAGGGCACGTCGACAACCTGGGCGAGTTCATCCTGCAGGGGAATCGAAGCAAGCTGAACGTCTCGACTGCACTCGAGACCTTCGGGATGTTCGTGACCGCGGAACCTCATTTCTTGACGAGCCTCCCCAGCCGGTTCGTCGTTCTGGAGAACAGCCGGCCGACGACGAACGTCGGATCCCCGAAAGACTCCTTTCTCGAGTACCAGGGTTTCGACGGCGTCTACGAGTTCGAGCGCGAGTCTCTCGCCGACGTCGCCGAGGTCAAGGGTGAGATGCGCTCCCACATCGAGTCCGCGCGTACGGCGGTGGAATTGGCGGAGCGCGCCGGCGCGGAGAAATTCGCCGCGGATGAGCTCAGCAAGGCACGCGCGGCGCTCAAGACGGCCGAGGATCGATACGCCTCGGGCACCAGCGGACCGAACGAAATGTTGCTCGCTCACGAAGTCATTCGTCTCGCCGTAGACGCCGAGGAGAACGCCAGGGAACGGGCTTTCGACGCCGCTTTGGCTCGGGAGCGCAGAGCGAGCTCGGATCGCATCAGCGAATTGAAATCGGCGATGGCCGCGGCCCAGAGCGAAGCGGAGCGCAATCGACTCACGGCGGAGAAAAAGGCGCTCGACGCCGAGATTGAGGCGAGAGCGCGAGCAGACGCGGAACGAGAGGCGGCGGAGGCGGCTCGCCGGGCGGCCGAGGCCGAGCGGAGAGCCCATGCCGCCGAGGAGGAGCGTATCGCCGCCGAGCACGCCAAGTTGAGCGCCGAGCGCGCGAGGACCGAGGCCGAGCGGGGACGGCTCACCGCGGAGGACGAAGCGGCGGAGGCGCGTCTCGAGCGTGAGAATGCGCGAGCGCAGCTCAGAGAAGCGATGGCTCGCTTCACCGCCGTACGGGAGTCGGCCCGCGGACTCATCGTGAGCCTGCCGAACATCCTCTTCGAGACCGATCAGGCCAGGCTCAAGCCCGAGGGCCGGGAAGCGCTCGCCAAGATCAGCGGCGTGCTGCTGATCGCCGAAGGCTACACGCTCAGCGTCGAGGGGCACACCGACGAGATTGGCTCCGCGGACTACAATCTCGACCTTTCGGAAAAGCGCGCCGCCAGTGTTCGCGACTACCTCGTGGCGCAGGGCTTGGCTCGGGAGAGCATCTCCGTCAATGGCCTCGGCGAGACCCAGCCGATCGCGTCGAACGAGACCCCCGTCGGCCGCCAGGAGAACCGGCGAGTCGAGATCGTCGTCATCGAGACTCCGGATTTCGGGACGAGGCCCACTTCCCAGTGAACGAAGTCTCGTCCCGGAAGGTCGGCCCCCGGCTCCTCTATGGCGTCGTGGGGCCGGCCTTTCTGCTTCTCGCACTGGGAGCTCCCCGGCAGCAGCAGCCGTCGTCGGAGCGGTTTCGGTTCCGTGCCGAGGTGAATTCCGTCCTTCTGCCCGTCTCGGTCAAGGACGCCTCGGGAGTGCCCGTAGTCGGTTTGCCCGAATCCGCTTTCACCGTTCGCGACGAGGGCCAGGTGCGACCGCTCGTTTACTTCGACGAGCGCAGCGAACCGCTCTCCGTCGTCGTTGCGCTCGACGTGAGCAGCAGCATGTCGGGCGACCGTCTGGAGCAGGCGAAGCTCGCGGCGAAGGCTTTCATCGCCCGGGTGGTTGCCGAGGAGCTCGCGATCGTTGCTTTCGACGAAAGAGCTCGAGTGGTGGTGCCCTGGTCCGGGAACGACGAGGAGATTTCGCTCGCGATCGACGGGCTTACCGCTCGAGGAGGGACCGCCTTGTACGACGCCCTCGAGACGGCGTTCTCGCTCCTGGAACGGGCCCGGAACCGCCGGACCGCAATCGTCCTTCTGAGCGACGGGAAAGAAGAGGATAGCGGAACTTCATATGGCGAATTGCAGCCGAGACTGGACCTCTTGTCGGCGGCCATCTATTCCGTCGGGTTCTATACGGACGACGAGCGCAGGATTTATCCGGCTGACAAGAAATACTACAAGGAGCCCGCCTTCGACGTGAACTTGAACCCGGCCTGGGTGCTGGGTGAGCTGGCAAGCTCGACGGGTGGGCTCGCAATCTACCCCACGAGCGGAGAGGATCTGACTCCGGTCTTTCTCGCCATCGCTTCCGAGCTCCGGCACCAGTACCTACTCGGCTTCGAGCCCGCTGTCGGAGAGTCGAGCGGCGGTGAGTTCAGGAGCATCGAGGTCACGGTAGAGAGCGCCGGCCACAAGAGCCCCCTTCAGGTACGGACTCGTCAAGGCTATCAGCACGCGAAAGGATCCGTTCCTCCGTCGAGCGTCGTCCGCTGAGCGTGGCGAAGCTCGGGCCTGAGCTAATCCGCCCTCAACGCCCCGGTAGAATTCACCGCGAGCGCCCTCCGCGCCGGATCACACCCCGGCGCCGTTCGGGTGCGGTCCCCGGCCAAGACGTCGAGCTCGGGTTGTGTTACACTTGTAGCGAGCTTCGCAGCCACTGCCCCACCTTGGCGAGAGCGGACACCCACGAGGATTCCAATGACGCTCATTCCGCACGACTGGGTCAAGATCTCCCTTCGGATTCTCACCGTGGTAACGATGGCGGCGGCCGCGTCGCCGGCCGGCGCGGCCCTGATCGATTTCGAGTCGATGGCAATCGACGAATTCGTGACGAACCAGTTCGAAAGCGACGGGATCTTGTTCAGCAACGCTGTCACTCTCGTCGCGGGAGTATCGCTGAACGAGATCGCTTTCCCTCCGTCGTCGGGGACGAACGTGATCTCGGGTCTGGACATCGGACCGCTCGAGGCCGTTCTCCTCTTGGGCGCTTCGCGCGTGAGCTTTCAGATCACGACCGCGGTGCCGGCACGCGTCTCGTTCTTCGATTCGGTCGACGCGTTCGTGGGCGAGCTCCTGGTTGCGCCCAACCTGGAGGGCCACACCCAGGTGTGGTTCGACTCCTCGAGTCCCATTGGAAGGGTGTCCATCGGCGACGATTTCCTGGGAAGCGCCTTTTTTCTCACCGTCGATGACTTCGATTTCGAAACCTCGGAGACCCCGGAGCCTTCCACTCTCGTTCTGATCGCCGTAGGGCTCCTACCGGTGGCCGCGGCCGCCGCCCGCCGGCGCCGAGGCTGACGCGACGGCGGCTCCGAGGCGGTAGGCGGCTCGTCTCTTCCGGCTACTCGGCCCTCAACGCCACCGCCGGATCCACGGAGAGCGCTCTGCGTGCGGGAACGTAGGCGGCGAGCAGCGACACCGCGCCGAGGACGAGCGCGAGCAGCGCGAACGTCCCGGCCTCGAGGCGCACCACGCCGAAGAGGTTGGATGCCATGACGCGCCCCGCCGCGTAGGCGAGGACGAGCCCGATCGCGACTCCGGCAACGGTTATCGAGAGTGCCTGACCGAAGGCCAGACGGAGGACGTCGGCGCGCTCGGCTCCGAGCGCCACGCGAACGCCGATCTCGTGGGTCCGGCGGCTGACGGAGTACATCATGAGGCCGTAGATGCCTACGTCGGACAGTACCAGAGCGATGAGTCCCAGCAGCCCCATGACCAGCGCCGCGTACCGCAACCCGATGATGCGCTCCGAGATCAACTGCCGCATCGTGGAAGCGTGGAAGATCGGCTGATCGGGATCCGCGCGGCGCACCTGGCTCCGGACGGCGGCCGTCACCGCTTCCGGCTCTCCCAGAGTCCGGATGGCGAGAGACATGGCGAGCCGCGGACGCTGCTCGAAGGGCAGGTAGTACGTGGGCTGTGGCTCCCGCAGGAACCAATCATGGAGAACGTCGCCCGAGATCGCGACGACGGTGAGCCAGGGACCTTCGTCCGAGTCGCGGAACCGCTTGCCGATGGGATCGGCGCCCGGCCAGCTTCGCTCGGCGAACTTCTGGCTCACGATCGCGACGGGAGCCGTATCCTCCCGATCCTCGCTTCCGAACGCGCGGCCGGCGAGGAGCGGAATCCGCAGGGTCTCGAAGTATCCGGTAGTGATCACCCGAAAGTGCGCGAGCTGCCGCTCGGAGACGTTCGCAATCGTCTGCCCTTCGACGTCGACGGAGCGGGTGTAGTTGTTCCCGCTCGAGGGGAGCACGAGGGCCAGGTCGGCGGCGACGACGCCGGGAGTCTCGCGAAGGCCTTCGAGCACAGCTCGAAAGAACTGCCGCCGCTTCTCCAACTCCTCGTATTTTCGCTCGGGAAGCGCGATATCGAACGTCATGAGTCCGTCCGGATCGTAGCCGTGGTCGCCGTTCGCGAGGCGCAGCATCCCCCGGATCGAAAGCCCGGAGGCGACGAGGAGCACGAGAGCGAGCGCCACTTCTCCCACCACCAGGAGCGTCCGACTTCTTTGCCGTGCTCGGCTCTCGGATCCGCCGCGGCCGCCTTCGCGAAGCGCCGCCGTGAGGTCGGAACGGGAAGCCCTGAGAGCGGGAACGAGGCCGAACACAAGGGTAGTGACGACGGTAACCGCCGCGGTGAAACCGAGGACCCGGAGGTCCAGGTCGATCTCTCTCCAGCCGACCACGAACCTCTGGATCTCCGGCGGCAGACCGTCCCGAAGAACATCGATTCCCGCCCAGGCGAGGGGGATCGCGAGCGCCGCTCCCGCGACCGAGAGGAGCAGATTCTCCGTCAGGAGCTGTCGAACGATTCGCGATCGTTTGGCGCCGAGCGCTTGCTGGAGCGATAGCTCCTTTTCGCGGTCGGCCCCCCGCGCGAGAAGGAGGTTCGCCACGTTCACGCAGGCGATCAAGAGAACGAACACCGTCGCCGCCTGCCAGAGAACGAGAAACGCCGGAGATCCCTCGTCCACGACCGCCCGCGCGAGGGCGACTGCCCGCAGCCCGCGCCCGCTATTGGTGACCGGGTGCTCTTTCTCGATCCGGCCCGTGAGGATATCGAGCTCGGCCTGCGCGTCTTCCCGGCCCACCCCCGGTCGGAGCTTTCCAATGACGTTGAGATAGTGAACGTCGCGGCGGGCGGCGGTCTTCGCGTCGAGCCAGAGCGGGGCCCAGAGCTCGGAGCCATAGGGGTAGTCGAAGCCCTCGCGGGCGACTCCCACGACTTCGTAGGATTCGCCGTCGAGCCGCACGGTATCTCCCACGACGGCCGGATCGCCTCCGAACCGCCGCTGGAAGAGCTGGTAGCTCAGCACCACGGTGCGGGCGCCGAACTCCTCCGCGTCGGGGGAAAGCGTACGTCCGAGGTGAGGCTCGACCCCGAGGGTCTCGAGAAAATCGGGAGAAACGAACGTTCCCTGGAGCCGTTCGGGCTCGCCGGTCCCCGACAGGTTCACGTCCCACCACTCGAGGGCGATGAGCCTCTCGAAGACCGTCGACTGCTCCTTCCAGTCGAGGAAGTCCGCGGGTGAGGCCCGGTCGCGGTCCTCGCCCTGCGCGGGAACGGTGCCACACAGCATGACCAGGCGGTCGATGTCCGGGATGGGAAAGGGGCGCAGCACGAGAGCGTCTACCATCGAGAAGACCGCGGTGTTGGCCCCGATCCCGAGGCCGAGAGTCAGGACTACGATGGCGGTCGCGGCGGGCGCGGCGGTGAGCGAGCGGAATCCGATCTTCAGGTCACGCAGAAATGCGCTCATGCGATCTCCCTCTTTCCTTGCTTTGCGGCGCCTTCCAGAAAACGAGAGCCGCAAAGCAACGCTAAGCCCGTGAACGCAGAACCAGAACGGACTCCCGCCGAGCTCCTCCGCGAGATCCCCGAGAATCGCCTCTCCCCGCGCTCCGGCGGGGAGGAGCTTTGTCAGCCAGGCCTCGATACGCCTTTTCAAGAAATCTTCCCCAGGACGGACTCGAGTCCCTGCCAGAGCTTGAGCATCGTGTCTTTCGAGCTCTTGAGCGCCTTCACTCCCGTCGGAGTGACTCGATAGAAACGCTTGGGCCTTCCGCCTCGCTCCGGAGTCGGGCTGCCCATGTGCGAGGCGAGGTAACCCTTCGATTCCAGCCGCTCGAGCACGGTGTAGAGCGCTCCCCGGGAGAGGCGCTTTCCGCTTCGCCGCTCGAGCTCCCGCCGAATGGTGACCGCGTAAGCCCCTTCCTCCATATGAAGCACGCCGAGGAGAACCATCTGCTCCAATCCGCCAACCATCGTGCGCTCCTCCCCCATGACGCGAGACCGGGGTCGAATGTTCACATTGTAGGCAAAAAAAGTCGGGGATAGGATATCCGGCCATGGTTGGACGAACAAGCCTCGTGCCGCTGCTGCTTTCCGCGGTCTCCTGCGCTCCGCCGCCGGAACCGAAGACGGATACCGCGGACTCCTACCTCGATTTCCGCACTCCGGGGGAGGTCCAGGCCGGTGGGGTGCGGATGATTCGGCTCGAGGAAGGCTACCGGGTCTGGACCAAGCGCTTCGGGAACGCCCCGATGAAGGTACTCCTCCTCCACGGAGGGCCGGCAGCGACCCACGAGTATATGGAGTGCTTCGAGAGCTTTTTCCCTCAGGCCGGGATCGAGTTCTACGAGTACGACCAGCTCGGCTCGTACTACTCGGACCAGCCGGAAGACCAGAGCCTCTGGACGACCGAGAGGTTCGTCGAGGAAGTGGAGCAGGTGAGGAAAGCCCTCGGGCTCGACGCCGGCAACTTCTACCTTCTGGGAAATTCCTGGGGCGGCATTCTCGCCATGGAGTACGCGCTCAAGTACCAGGAGAACCTGAAGGGCCTCATCGTCGCGAACATGACCGCAGACTTCGGGAAGTACGCCGCCTACAACTCCAAGCTCCGGGCCGAGCTACCCGCGGACGTTCTCGCGAAGCTCGCGGAGTACGAATCGAACGGCGCCTACACCGACCCCGCCTATCAGGAAATGGTCGTCCGTGAGTACTACAACCGGCACATCTGCCGGCTAGCGGAATGGCCCGAACCGGTGTCGCGCTCCTTCGAGCACATCAACGCGTCGGTCTATGTCTACATGCAGGGGCCGAGCGAGTTCGTCCCCGGCGGGATTCTCGAGGGCTGGTCGGTTTGGGACCGTCTCGGTGAGATACGCGTCCCGACGCTTTTGGTCGGCGCCGCGCACGACACCATGAATCCCGCGGAAATGGAGGAGATGAGCCGCCTAGTGCAGAAGGGGCGCTATCTCTTCTGCCCGAACGGAAGCCACCTCGCGATGTGGGACGACCAGGAAGTCTTCATGAACGGGGTCATCGGCTTCATCAAGGACGTCCACGAAGGACGCTTCCCTTGAGCCACAGCCTGAATCGCGGCCCGCGCTCGCGAGCCCTGCACCGCCTGCTGTAGTCGCCTGCGCGGTACGCGGGTCCCAGACGGTGATGCGGACGGAGGGCGAAGCGCTGCTCCAGGCCTTCAGCCTGAGGTTCACCGAGTCGGATCACTTCCTGGCGCGCTTCGGAGCCGATCTCACCGGCAATCGAATCACCGTGTGGTTCCACGATCGAGACCGGAACGACCCGTTCGTCTGGTGGGTGAAATACGCGGTACTGCGCTGACCGCGAAACCTCAGGAGTGCTGGAGGGCGCCCGCTTTCTGTTCCTCGGGGGTGAGGCTATCGACGCCCTTCACCACCAGCGTCCCCGTCCCCTCGTTGGTGAAGACCTCGAGGAGGAGCGCGTCGGGCTCCTGGTACGAGATCACGTGGACCCGGGGGACGCCGCCGTTCAACGCGGATTCGATCGAGGAAGCCTTGGGCATCATGCCGTCCTCGAGGCTTCCCGTTCGCTTCAGGCTCTCGAGTCCCGCGAGATCGGTGTAGGAGACTACGGACTTCGGCTCCTTGGGATTCTCCAGGATTCCCCGGGCGCCGGTCGCGAGGATGAGCTTCTCCGCCTTCATCGCCACCGCGATGGCCGAGGCGACCGTGTCGGCGTTGATGTTGAGGATCGTCCCCGAGTTGTCGGCCGAGAGTGGGCTCACCACCGGCACGTAGCCGAGCTGTAGCTGCTTTTCGAGGACCTCGGCATCCACCTCGACGATGTCGCCCACGTATCCGAAGTCGATGGGCTCCCGGGACCGCTTCCGCGCCTTGATGAGGCCCGCGTCCACGCCGCTCAAGCCGACGGCGGGAAGCTTGAGCTCGCGGCAGTGCGCCAGGATTCTCGTATTGACGAGGCCGTTGAGGACCATGATCGAAACCTCGAGAGTCTTCTCGCAGGTGACCCGGCGTCCTTCCACCATCACGGTCTCGATGCCGAGGGCCTTCGCGAGCTCCGTCGACTGCGGCCCTCCGCCGTGGACGAACACCACGCGGATCCCGAGATGGTGGAGGAGAGCCACCTGCTCGAGGAGCGCCCGCGTCTTTTCCTCGCTCGCGAAGATGGCGCCTCCGGCCTTGAGGACGAACGTCTTTCCTTTGTAAAGGCGGATGTAGGGCGCCGCCATCTTGAGCGCCGCCACGACGAGGGTCCGGTTCATCGTCACCATCAAACGGACTCCTTCAGGATCGCGTGGAGCACCGCCATCTGGCCGTAGAGACGGTTTTCCGCCTGCTTCAGCACGATGCTCCGGGGGCCGTCGAGAACGGAGTCGGTGACGACGACGTTGCGCCGCACGGGAAGACAGTGCATGAACCGGCAGTCGGGCGACGTCGTCTCGAACCAGGAGTCGTCGATGCACCAGCCTCGGAGCGACTGCCGCAGCTCGCGATCGGCGTCGGCGTCGCCGTAGTGACGTACCGATGACCACGACTTCGCGTAGATCGCGTGGGCGCCCTCGAGCGCTTCGGCGCGGTCCGCCGTTTCGCGCACCGAGCCTCCCGACACCGCCGCGGCACTCCGGGCGCGATCCATGACCGCTTCCGGGAGCTCGAATCCCTCGGGGCGGAGCACGATCGTCTCCATTCCCCGCATCGCCGCCATCTGTGCCGTGGCTGCGGGGACCGCGAGCGGGAGAGCTTTCGGATGATTCGCCCAGCTCAGGACGAATTTCCCCCCGTTTCGCGGAATCGCGAGCTCGTCCATCGTTTTCCAGTCCGCGAGGCTCTGACAGGGATGGCGAATCGCGGACTCCATGTTGATCACCGGAGCCGTCGAGAGCGAGGCCAGGGCATCGAAGTCCCTGTCGGCGACGTCGTCCTCGAGCGATTTCTTGGGCGCGAACGCCCGGATTCCGAGAGCGTCTCCATAGGACGAGATCACTGGAATCGCCTCGCGAACGTGCTCCACCTTGTCGCCGTCCATGACGATTCCCGGCCGGGTCTCGAGCGGATGGATCCCGAGCTCCGGGGACGCCATGAACGACCCTCCTCCGAGCCTCAGCATCGCGGACTGGAACGAAGTCATCGTCCGGAGGGACGGGCTCAGGAACAGGAGCGCGAGCACCTTCCCCTCGAGGGCCCTCGGCTCGGGGTTCTTTTCGAGCCTCCGCGCGAGATCGAGAAGCTCCTCCAGGCGCCGCGGTTCGAGGTCGGCGAGATCGCGGAAGGATTTCATGTCGCGCTCACTTTCTCGAGCGCCTTCGCGAGGGTCGCGACGTGCTCCTCCTCGAGAATCAACGGCGGGAGGAGCCGGACGACGTTCGGGTCGGCGCTCGTTCCCACGAGAATATTCTTCTTCAGGAGCTCGTCGCGCACCGTGGCCGCGGGCTTGCGGCACCGGAGCCCTAGGAGAAAACCCGCTCCCTGGATCGACTCGACCGGGCCGACGCGGCAGGTCGAGCGGATCCGCTCCGAGAGGCGCTGGACGTTCGCGAGGAGACCCTCGCTCTCGATGACGTCGAGGACGGTCTCCACGAGGGCGCAGGCGAGAGGTCCCCCGCCGAAGGTGGTGCCGAGACTTCCCATCGCCGCGTGGCGCGCGATCTCCTCGGTCGCGAGCACCGCCCCCACGGGAAATCCGCCGGCGAGAGCTTTCGCGGTCGTGAGGATGTCCGGGGTGACGCGGTGCTCCTCGCAGGCGAAATAGTGACCGGACCTTCCAATGCCCGATTGGACCTCGTCGAAGATCAGGACCGCACCCGTCTCGTCGCAGCGCCGCCGGAGGGCCTTCAGATAGGCCGGCTCCAGCGCGACCGCGCCCGCCATCCCCTGAACGGGCTCTACGATCACCGCCGCCGTCCGATCGTCGATCGCCTCTTCCAGTCGGGCGATGTCGTCCCTGGGAACGAACGCCACTGGAAACGGAGCCTGAGGAAACGCGTACCACTTCGAAGCGCCCCAGGTCACGGCCGCCGCTGCCGCGGTCCTTCCATGAAAGGCGTGCTCGAGGGCAACGACCTTTTCGCGCCCGGGCCGGGCGAAGAAGGCGAGCCGGAGCGCGTTCTCGTTCGCCTCGGCGCCGCTGTTGACGAAGAACACCCGGGCCAGGCCCGCAGGCGCCACTCCGACGAGCTTGTCCGCGGCGCGAGCGCGCACC
>DAISKN010000031.1:0-19406 GCA_036820975.1 Acidobacteriota bacterium
AGGTGCGTAACGTCGACCTGATGCCTACGATTCTCGACCTCGTGGCCGTGGAACGGCCGGAGACGATTCAAGGAACGAGCCTGGTTCCGCTCCTCGAGGGCGAGACCGGGGACCTGGGACTTCTGGCCTACAGTGAGTCCTTTTATCCACGGCATCACTATGGATGGGCGGAGCTGAAGTCGATTCGAAACGGGGTCCTCCATTTCATCGACGCGCCTCGCCCGGAGCTCTTCGACGTTCGCGCCGACCCCAACCAGACCAAGAACCTCGCCCCGCAGCGGGCGGCCACGGTGAAGGAGCTCAAGACCGCGCTCGACGATATGGTGGTCCGCTACGGCGTCGAGGGGATCGACGAGAAGGGACCCGAGACCCTCGACCCCGACACCCAGGCGCAGCTCGCGGCCCTGGGCTACCTGGGCGGACCCTCGAAAATCAAGATCGATCCCAACCGACCGCTTCCCGACCCCAAGGACAAGATCGAGCTCTTCAACCTCATCAAGGATGCGGGCGCGGATTCGAGCGAGGACATGGTCGACGCCGCGATGGCGAAGATCGACAAGGTCCTGGCGGAGGATCCCGACATCCTCGAGGCCTACTACATCCGCGGAAACCTCCACACGAAAAGGAAGGATCTGGAGAAGGCCGTCGTCGCCTATCAGGAAGCCCTCGCGCGGGATCCCGAGTACAAGTCGGCTCTCTTCGGGCTTGCCTCGACTTACCAGGAGATGGGAAGGGCGGAGGACGCCGAAGCCGGTTTCCAACGCATCCTGGAGCTGGACCCCCGCGACAACCGTGCCTATTACAGTCTCGCGAAGATCCAGGTCGATCGAAACGACTTCGAGGGAGCGCTGGATCTCCTGAAGAAGGCGGTCGACATCGGAAGCGAGCGCGCCCCGCTGCACAACCTCATGGCCGAGTGCTATATCGGACTGAAACAGCTCGAGGAAGCGAAAAAAGAGATCGCCACCTCCCTCGAGATGAACGCCGAGCTCCCGACGGCGCACTTCAACCTCGCCCTGATTCACGAGGAAGAGAATGACGTTCCGGCCGCGATCGCCGCCTACGAGAAGGAGCTCGAGCTCTCGCCCAAGGACTTCCGGAGCCATTTCAACGTGGCGAAGCTGTATGGCAAGGCGGGGAATGCGCCGAAGACCCGGGAGCACTTCGAAAAAGCCATCGAGACCAACGACAAGTTCGCCATCGGCCACCTCTACCTCGCCAAGTTCTACCTGGATTCCGGCGAGCTCGAGAAGGCGCAGGAGCTCGCGCTCAAGGGCATCGAGCTCGGACCGGAGCCCTCGATGGCGCCTCTAGGCCACTTCATCCTCGCCGACGTCTACAACCGCCTGGGCCGGTTCGCCGACGCCGAGAAAGAGCTCCGCACGGCTCAGAGACTCCAGAGCTCCTGAAGCGGAGCCGGGAGGTTTCTCCCATCCGATTTCGTCTACCTCCCCCGAGGGGAGACGCCGGGTGGGACAAGACCAGCTCTTCAAAACGATTCTGGAAGGACTGCTTCAGGACTTTCTCGAGCTCTTCTTCCCCGAGGCGGCGGCCCGCCTGGATTTCGCTACGCTGCGCTTCGCCGACAAGGAGATATTCGCCAACGTACCCGCGGGCGAGGTGCGCGAGGCCGACGTCGTCGCCCAGCTCGAGACCCGTGAAGGAGATCGGGAAATCGTCGCCGTTCACGTCGAGAGGCCGAGCACAAGAGCGACTTCCCGCGCAGGATGTTCGAGTACTACTCGATTCTGCGTCTGCACTACGGGCTTCCCGTGTTTCCTGTCGCCCTGTACCTGCGCCGAGGACCGTCCTCGAAGCTCGCCGAGTACCGCGAAGCCCTCTTCGGCCAGGAGCTGCTGCTCTTCCGCTACCACAGTGTGGCGCTGGCGCGGCTACCTGCGGAGGAGTATGTTGAAACCAGCCCGCTCGGAGCGGCTCTCTCGGCCCTGATGAGCCGCGAGAAGACCCGGGACCGCGTCCGTCTCCGGCTTTCAATGCTGGAGCGGGTGGTGGAAAGCGAGCTGGACCAGACGCTGAAGTATCTCCTGGTCAACGTGATCGAAACGTATTTCGTGCTTTCGGGAGAAGACGCGGAGAGGTACCGGCGTCTCGTCTCGAGGAAGGAGTATCGAGCGGTGCAAGAGGTTGAGCTCACCTGGGCCGACAAGCTCATGGAGAAGGGTCGAGAAGCGGGAGTCATCGAGGGTATGCGCAGAAGCCTCTTGAGGCAACTCACAGCCAAGTTCGGCGATTTGCCCACGGCGGTCACCGCGAGAATCGAGAGCATGTCCGTGGCCGAGCTGGATCGCGTCCTCGATCGAATCCTCACCGCCACGACACTGGAGGAGCTGGAGCTCGGCATCTGACGAGCCGCTCCCCATAGGCCGCGGAGGAGATTGGAACCGGCGATCTTGCCCGGTCTCACCGATGCCTTTACACTCCGCTTCGGTGAATGCCCCTCGCGAACCCACAACCCGAAGACTCCTGTTCGCGGTCGTCGGCTTCAGTCTGGGGCTGAACCTCGTCGGAATCGGATGGGGCCTTCCCTCTCGCTACGGTTGGGCGGTCGACGAGCTGAACCCCACGATCATCCTCCAGGGAATCGAGACCCGATTCTCCGGCGACTGGCACCAGCCCGCTTACCCACCGTTGCACTACTACCTGCTCGCCGCGACCTACGTCCCCGTCCTCGCCCTGGATCTCGTCGATCCGATGAGCGTCGAAGGGCACACCTGGTTCTTTGTTTTCGGCCGCGTTCTCTCCCTCGCGATGGGAACGGGCATCGTGATCCTCATATACCGCCTGGGGCATGACCACTTCGATCCCCTGTCCGGCGCTTTCGCCGCGATCGCCATGGCGCTCTCGGCGCCTTTCGTCTACTACGCGAAAACCGCGAACCTCGAAGTCCCCCTCCTCTTCTGGTTCCTGCTCTCGTTCTTTTTTTTCCTGCGGCTCGACGCGGGAGGCGAGCTTCGCGACTATCTCGGCTTCACGCTCTCGGCCGTTCTCGCGATGGGCACCAAGGACCAGGCGTTCGCATTCTACCTCCTTCCGCTCGCGGCGTTCGCGATCCTGCGCGTGCGTCAGGAGGGCTCGCTCCTCCGGGTGCTGTTCGATCGGCGCGTACGTCTCTCGCTCCTCGCGGGGATCCTGTCGTTTCTCGCGCTTCACAACGTGGTCTTCAACCACCAGGGCTTCCTTCACCATTTCGAGGAGATTCTCTGGGCCCGCGGGCACTACAGCGCCTTCGAAGGGACTCTGGCTCACCAGCTGGCGATGGTGAGACAGACCCTTCGCCACCTGGGATTCGCCCTGGGATGGCCCCTCGCGGCGGCGGGCGCCGGGGGGTTGCTTCTCGCCCTTCGAGCGGGTCGGTACCGCCGGCCGGCCCTCTGGACCCTTCTCTTCGGCTCCTCCTACTACCTGTTCTTCATCGCCCCCGTCCTGAGCACGTGGCTGCGGTATTCGCTTCCTCTCGCGGCGCTCCTCTCACTCTTCGCGGGACTCGCCTGTTCGCGGCTCTGGAACCGGGGCGTCTGGACTCGGGCGATCGTCGGAGCCGCGCTCCTCTACTCTTTCGGCAGGGCCGTATCCGTCGATGCCCTGCTCCTCGAGGACACCCGCTACCACGCCGAGCGCTGGCTGCGGGAGAACGTCTCCTCGAGCGAGGTCGTGGGCTACATGGGTCCGGAGTACTACCTGCCCCGGCTCCACGAGCTATCCTCGAAGCGGCTGCGGCCGACGGAGACGGTCCTCGAGCGCGAGGGCCCGGACTTCCTCGTGGTGAATCCCGAATACGGGTCCCGATTCGAGCCGGGAACGCGCGAGCAGGAGCTCTTCTCCCGTCTGACCGCCGGGCGGACGCGCTACGGCCTCGTCTTTTCTCTGAAGCCCCGGGAGACCAACCCGCCCTGGTCGCTCCTCGACTTCGAGGGCATCCTGGCAAACATGAGCAAAATCAGCCCACCGGTCGAGATCTACCAGCGCGCCGAATGAGCGCCTCGTTCCCGACCCCTCTTCCGCTCAACCGACGACGGCCGGCTCCTCGACGCGGGACGCGACCGACACCAGCCTGCCGCTCTCGTAGCGTCCACACAGCGTGTCCCGCAGGGTCCGCTCGACGAGGCCGGCGTAGTCGGGAATGAGGCGGCGCTCGAGCACCGCGACCGCTTCCTCGCGGGCTCGGGTCTTCACCCGGCGCGCGTAGAGGGCGCAGCAATCCTTGTAGGGCTCGATCGAGATGTCGTAGGTGCCGATCCTGCGGGCGAGATCCATGATCTGCTGCTTGTCCATTCCCACCAGGGGCCTCAGGACCAGGATCTCGACGGCCTTGGTGGTGGTGACGAGATTGTCGAGCGTCTGTGACGCCACCTGGGCGAGACTGTCTCCGGTTACCAGGGCGGAGGCTCCGATCCTGCGGGCCAGGGCCTCCCCTACCCGGAACAGGAAGCGACGGAAGAGCACGGGCTCGTAACCCGTCTCGCCCCCGGCGAGCGCCAGATCGAAATGGGTGTAGGGCACCACGAACAGGCGCGATCGAAGACTGTAGCGGCTCAGCGTGCGGGCGATCCTTCCTACGACCGAGGTCTCGAAATCCCCCTCGTTCACGTGGGTGGCGCTCATGTGGAACCAGTCGACGGAAGCTCCCCGCCTCGAGAGCAGAAAGGAAGCCACCGGCGAGTCGATGCCTCCGGAAAGGAGACTCAGCAGGTGTCCGCTCGTTCCCACCGGCAGGCCGCCCGGTCCCTTGAGTCTTTCGGCGTAGAAGAACAGAGCATCGCCGTAGATGTCGACGTAGAACGTGCGGTCGGGCGAGTCGAGGTCGACGCGGGACCAGGAAGTGCGCCGGCGGACGGCGTCGCCGAGCCAGATCTCCATCTCCCCCGACTTCAGAGGGAAACGCTTGTCGACGCGATGCACCCGCAAGGCGAAGCGCTTCTGAGGCTCGCAGAGCTCCCGGGCCATTTCGACGACCGCTTCTTCGATCCGATCCCGGTCGAGTGCGCCGCCGGGGAAGACCGCCCCGTGGTCGGCTTTCCGAGCGACGGAGTAGGAGTCGACGCCGGCGACCTCGGCGACGGCGGCGAGCGCGCGCTCGAGCTCATCCGGGGCGGGGGCGACGCCCGCTTCGACGCAGAGCTTCGCCCGCCCGCTCGTCACCGGCCAGAAGACCGCCCGGTGGTCGAGCTGCTGGCGCAGGTTCTCGCGCAGTCGAACCCAGAACTCCCCCTGGTTTCTGCCCTTCAGCGTGATCTCCGGAGACCGGACCACGATCTGGACCGGGAGCGTGCGCGGCCAGGCGGGCATATCTCCTCAGCTTAGCAGCTTCTTCGTGAGACAATTGCCTGTCGCCGGAGGAGTCCGGTTCGCGGTTGGGGGTCACTTTACGTGGCGCGGCCTGGCTTCTTCGGCGACGCTCACGCCTCGAAAACCACCCGTCCGGATACCCACGTGCGAACCACGGCGGCGTTCGCGATTTCGTCGGCCTCGACCTCGCAAGGGTTCCGATCGAGCAGCGCGAAGTCGGCCCACTTTCCCGGAGTCAAGCTTCCGCGATTGGCCTCGTCGCCGCTCGCGATCGCGCCACCCATGGTGTACGCGAAGAGGGCGCTCTCGACGGGGATCGCTTCCTCGGGCGCGATGGGCACTCCTTCCCCGTCCATCCGGGTCACCGCCGCCTGGATGCCCAGGAGCGGCCGGTCGTCGGGAACGACGGGAGCATCCGAGCCTAGAGCGACGGTGACGCCCCCTTCCAGCATCGATCGGATGGGATAGGTTCGAGCGAGGTAGTCGTCGTTCAGATAGCGGCGGAAGTTCGCTCCCAGCGCGTGCAGGAACACCGTTTGCGGGGCCGCCACGGCGCCGATGCGTCGGGCGCGCTCGATCTGGACGCGATCGGGAAGACCGAAATGCTCCAGCCGATTCCCGCGCCCCCCTCTTTCGTGAAGGCGTTCGTAGGCGGTAAGGACCGCGTCGATCGCGGCATCCCCGATGGCGTGAGTGCAGACCCGAAAGCCGGCTCGCTGGGCTTCGAGTCCGAGCGAAAAAACCTCTTCTTCGGTGAGGCGGGCGAGGCCCTGAACGGCCTGGTGCCGGTACGTCCCATGCAAGGCCGCGGTAGCGCCCGAAAGCCCTCCGTCGGCGAACAGCTTCACGGAGTCGAGCCGAAGAGAGTCGGACACGTGCCTCTCGGGAACGGGAAGCGCACGGGCGCTCTCCTCCGAAAGTCGCATCGCCATGACGTGAAACCGGTGGGGAAGCTTCCCCTCGCGGTCGAGGACGCGATAGGCCTCGAGGAGCGCCGGGGTCGCCCCCGCTTCGCTCGCGCTGGTGATTCCTTTCGAGAGCTGCTCGTTGCCGGCGGCGAGGACCATCTCTCCGTACTCGGAGACGGTCGGCTCGGGAATGACGGCCTTCAGGAGTCCCATCGCGTTCTCCTTCACCAGGCCCGTTGGCTCTCCCGAAGCGTCTCGCTCGATCTCCCCGCCCGCGGGATCGCCCGTCGACCGGCCCACTCCCGCCAGCGCGAGCGCCCGGCTGTTTCCGACGATCATGTGGCCGCAGGTTCTCGTGAGCGCTACCGACCGGTGGGGCGCGGCGGCGTCCAAATCCCACCTCGTCGGCTGGCGCCCCTCGGCGAGGAGCTGCTCGTTGTAGCCGCGTCCCAGGAGCCAGACGCCCTCGGGAAGCTCGCGGTCCCGGTGCCTGACCACCGCCTTCAACTCCTCGAGGCTCTTCGTGGCTCGAAGGTCGAGAATGCCGGTAAGGAGCTGGCCCACTTTCCACACATGGACGTGGGAGTCGTTGAAACCGGGAACGAGCGTCCGCCCGTCGAGATCGATCCGCTCCGTCTCCGGGCCGGCCAGGTGCTCGACGTCGCGGCGGCTGCCGACGGCCTGGATGCGTCCGTTCTTGACTGCGAGAGCCTCCGCCCGGGGAAGCGCGGGATCCTGAGTCAACAGAATCCCGTTGTAGATGATGGAGTCGGCCACGATTCCTAAGGAAGATGCCGAGAGGAGGTGACAGGCAGAGGAGATGGGGCCGATAATTTCTGATTCATCTCCCGATCCCTCTCGTATTTCTTCTTGGCGTCTTTGCGTCTTTGCGTTTTCTTCCCGTTTCTAAGCTTTCGCTACCGTCTCCTTCGCCTTCTCCATGAGCTCGACCTGGGCGGCGATGGAGTCCTCGAGCACGTCGAGACCCTCCTGGTAGAGAGCGTCCTCGGCGGTGAGCGGAGGCATGAGCCGGATGCAGTTGCTGTAGAGGCCCGCGCGGATGAGGATGAGACCCCGCGCCGCGGCGCGCTTGATGGTGGCGAGGGTCTCCTCGGGCGCCGGCTCTTTCGTCTTCCGATCGCGCACGAACTCCACGAGCTGCATGGGACCGAGACCGCGCACGTCGCCCACGATCGGGAACCGATCGCGCCACTTCGCGAGCCGAGCCTTCAGGAAATTTCCGACCTCGACGGCGCGCGCCAGAAATTCTGGCTTGCGGATGGTCTCGACCGCCTCGATGGCGGCGGCGCAGGCGAGAGGGCTCCCCCCGTAGGTTCCTCCGACTCCGCCGACGTGGGCCGAGTCGAGCACGTCGGCCCGGCCGGTCACGGCGCTGATGGGCATCCCCGCCCCGAGCGATTTCGCTGTGGTGATGAGGTCGGGGACGATGCCGTAGTGCTCGATGGCGAAGAGCTTCCCCGTGCGCCCCATCCCGCACTGGATCTCGTCGGCGATGAAGAGCATGCCGTGTTTGTCGCAGAGGGCCCGAAGGCGCTCGAGAAACGGCGCCGGAACCGGGAGGAATCCCGCCTCTCCCTGCACCGGCTCGATGAGGACGGCCGCCACCGCGGACGGATCGACCTGGGCGACGAAGTTGTGGTCGAGCTGCCGCAGGCACTCCTCGAGGTACTGCTCCTCGGTGAAAAGCGAGGGCCGGCGGTAGAGGTTCGGCGCCGGGAACCGGTAGATCTCCGGCGCGAACGGGCCGAAGCCCTTCTTGAAGAGGTTGTACTTGCTGGTGAGGCTGAGGGTCAGAAGCGTTCTTCCGTGGTAGGCGCCTTCGAACACCACGATCGCCTGCCGCTTGGTGAAGGCCCGGGCGAGCTTCACCGCGTTCTCGACCGCCTCGGCGCCGCTGTTCGCGAGAACCGTCTTCTTCGGAAAGGCACCGGGGGCGACGGAGTTCAGGAGCTCCGAAAGCCGCACGTAGGGCTCGTACGTCCCCACGAGAGCGCACATGTGGATGAGCTTCGACGCCTGCTCGGCCATCGCCCGCGAAACGTTCTCGGGACAGTGGCCGACGGCGAGCATGCCGATTCCGCCGGCGAAGTCGATGAAGGTATTCCCGTCGACGTCCTGGACCAGAGCTCCCTGGGCGCGCTCCACCACCACGTCCGTCGCCCGGGCTACTCCCGAGGAGACGGCGCGCGCACGCCGCTCGAGCAGCATCTTGGCCTTGGGTCCGGGAATCTCGGTCTTGATTTGTATGTATGCCATAGTCAACTCACTCGAAGGGAACGTCCTTTTCGGCGGCGAGCACGAGGAGCACGCCGTAGTTGTCGCAGACGGGGTCGTTCAGGTAGTCCGGAAGGAGGCCGCGCGGCTCGAAACCCACGCTCATCTGGGCGGAGATCGTGGGGTCGCGCCGCTCCCCCCGGAGGAGGGAATCGTAGTAGTCCTGGGCGGACATCTCCCCCTTGAGAGCGCCGTAGCCGCGGAGCATCCCCACGGTCACCTGCCCTTCCAACCCGAGCGCGCGCACCGTGAGGTGGCGCGCGGCGTAGAGGGCGCGGGCGATGCCCCGCTGCCGATAGGCGGGATGAGTTCCGATATCGGCGCCGTAGAGCCAGTCGCCGTCGGGCTCGTGCGAGGTGAGCCAGCCGCCCTGGATGACGTCGGCGAACGTATGCTCCACGTGCTCGAAATCGAAGCGCATTCGGATGGTGCTGGTCATGCCGACGACCTTGTCGCCGTCGAGAGCGACGAACTGGCCCTCGGGAAAGAGCTCGATGTGCTTCCCGTAGTGTGCGCTCTTGAACCGCTGATCGTCGTCGAGGGTGGGAAAGCAGAGGATCTGCAGCTCCTCGAGAGCGGGGCCATGCTCCTTCCGGGTGGAGACGACCCGGATTCCGTTCGAAAGGAGCTTCTCCACGGGTCATTGTTCTCCCGCGAGGCGGTAGGCCTGGCGGGCGTACTCGCTCACCATGCGCTCGGTATTGAAGAACGAGCCGTTGAGCGCCACCGCGTGCCGCATCACTTCGAGATAGGCGCTGCGGTCGCGATAGTAGCGCGGCAGGATCACGCTCTCGAGCTTGCGGTACATGTCCTCGGCGTCCGCCTTCCCGTCCGGCTCCCAAGGCGCCATTCCGCGGTCGCCGATGGACCATCCGGTGACCCCCTCGATGTGACCTTCGATCCACCAGCCGTCGAGGATGCTCAGGCTGGGGACGCCGTTCACCGCGGCCTTCATCCCGCTCGTGCCCGACGCCTCGAGCGGCCTCTCGGGTGTATTCAACCACAAATCGACGCCCGAGGTGAGGCGCGACGCGAGAGAAACTCCGTAGTCCTCCAGGTAGACCAGCGCGATCTTCGGCGAGAGCTTCGCCCGGGCGGCGAAGATCTCCCGGATGATCTCCTTGCCTCGATCGTCGTGGGGGTGGGCCTTGCCGGCGTAGAGAATCTGGAGCGGCCCCTGCTCTTCCGCCATCCGGTTCAACCGCTCCACGTCCTGGAGCAGGAGCCCGGCGCGCTTGTACCCCGTCGCCCGGCGCGCGAACCCGATGGTGAAATGGTCGGGGTGGAGCTCGGTGCCCGGGTCGACGCGGATGCGGTCCAGGAGCGCCCCCTTGGCCGCGCGATGAGCTTCGTCGATCTCCTCCAGAGGCACATAGGCCACATAGCGCAGGCTCTGATTGTCCTCGCGCCAGCCGGGCACGTGAAGGTCGAAGAGCCTTTGCCACGAGGCTGAGGCCCAGGTCGCGGCGTGCACTCCGTTGGTGATGGCCTTTACGTCGAAGGCCCGGAACATGCCGCGGGTCACTTCGCCGTGCCGGCGCGCGACTCCGTTCACGAATCGGCTGTGCATCAGGGCGAGGTCCGTCAGGTTGATCTCCTCGCCGGGGTAGAGCCTGTCGAGAGTCTTGAACAGGTCGGGAGAAAGCACCTGTTTCACCAGATCCTTGGGAAAGCGGTCGTGGCCGGCGGAAACCGGGGTGTGGGTGGTGAAGACGCAGCGGTTCTTGACCTCTGTGACGTCCTCGGGAGAGGGGTCGGTCCGTCCCGCGCGCCGAGCGAGCTGCGCCAGGAGCTCGAGAGTCAGCAGGCTCGAGTGTCCTTCGTTCATGTGGTAGGTCTCGAGCCCCTCGTAACCTAGGGCTCGCAGCATCCTGAGCCCGCCGATGCCGAGGATGCATTCCTGGCTCAGGCGATAGCGTTTGTCTCCGCCGTAAAGATGATCGGTCAAACGCCTTTCGGGCTCGCCGTTCTCGGGGAGATCGCTGTCGAGAAAGTACACGGGAATCGTCGCTCCGAGGACGCCCTCGAGAACGGTTCGCCAGCACCTCAGGAGGACCGGCTTGCCTTCGACCTCGACCTGCACGCGATGCGGGATCTCTTCGAGGTGATCCTCGACCCTCCAGCCGTCGGGGTACTCCGTCTGAACGCCATTGGAATCGAGGCGCTGGCGGAAGTAGCCTTGCCGATGCAGAAGGGTCACCGCCGCCATCGGGAGACCCCAGTCCGCCGCCGCCCGCAGCGTGTCCCCGGCGAGGACGCCGAGCCCCCCGGAATAGGTCGGCATCTCCTCCGTCAGGCCGATTTCCATCGAAAAGTAAGCAATGGTGACGTCCGACAAGACCTCGTTTTCTCCTTTCAGAAGGCCCGCACAAACCACCCAGCGTAACACAAGAGTCACGAACGGCGGGCTGCAGCGCCCGCCTTCGCGCGAAGCGCTTCGGCGCGTCCGCAGTAGCCCCAAAGGGCGGGGGCGGAAGGACGTAGGCGGAATGGAAAGCCAGGAGGAAGGGCGTTACAATATTTGAAACAACTCGTTTCGCCTGGATCGAATCCAAGAAATCTCAGGATTCTGACGACCACCGAGAGGAAGGATTGCATGGAGCTCTACCTCGTGCGGCACGGTGAAGCCGAGCCCAACGTTCCCGACACCGGCGGGGGACCGGCTCTGACGGAGGGCGGCCTCGCCCACGCGAGGCGCTGCGCGGAATTCGCGGCCAGGCTCGGAGTGCGCGTGGCTGAGATCCGGCACTCGGACCGGCTTCGAGCGATCCAGACCGCGCAGGAGTTCGAGCGGGCTCTCGGCTGCCCAAGGCGTCAGCTTCCCGGCCTGGGCCCGGACGACGACATCAACCCGCTGCGGCGCGAGGCCGCCGGACTTCAGCAGAACGTGATGGTGGTTGGGCACCTCCCGTACCTCAACCGGATCGCGGGAGCGCTCCTCGCCCAGGACGAGAGCATGCCGGTGGTGGTGTTCCACCCCGTGTCCCTGATCCGGCTGGATCGGAGGGACGACGCCCGCTGGAGCCTCCAGTTGGTGATGCCTACGGGCGTCATGCCCTGAAGACCCGGGCGCCGCCGTTACTCCGGCGCCCAGACCCTGAGACTTCCGTCGGCCAGGCCCGCCACCACCAGTGGCTCCTCGCCGGTTACGACGACGCTCGAAAAAACCTCGCCTTTCGCGCCCCACAGCGTCGCTCGCTGCGCGCCCGTGGCCAGGTCCCAGAGGATGACCGCATGGTCCATCGCCACGCTCGCGATCTCCTCTCCTTGCGGAAAGTAGCAGAGCGCCGAGACCGCTTTCCGATGGCCGGTCAAAACCCTGAGCTCTTCCTTGCGATTGAGATCGAAGAGTCGAATCGCACAGTCGCGTCCGCCGCTCGCGACCTGGCTCCCGTCGGGAGACAGGGCGACGGAGGAAAGCGGGGCTTCGTGGCCGCGGAGCGTCGCGATCAGTCGGCCGCTCCTGACCTCGTGAACGCGCAGGATGCGGTTGGTTTGCCCGGTGAAAATGAGGCTCCCGTCGCGCGAGTATGCGAGACAGGTGACCCCTGAGGGCTCGCGGACGAGCCTTCTCTGAGGCTCGCCCTGACGAAGCTGCGAAAGCTCCCAGAGCTTCAGCGTGGAATCGAGGCCACCGGAGGCGAGCGTCAGTCCGTCGGGTGAGAAGGCGAGCCCGCCGATCGACGCGTCGTGCCGCGCCCTCACCTGGACCTCCTGGCCGGTATCGAGGCTCCACAGGTGGATGTTCCCATCGACGTGCCCGGAGGCGAGAAAGGCTCCGTCGGGCGAGAAAGCGAGAGAGGTGACGAGCGCCTCGTGACCCGCCCTCTGATGGATCGCGGTGCGGAAGCCGGCGAGCTTCCGGCGCGAGTCGACGTCCCAGAGCCTCACCGACCCATCGACGCCGCCGGCCGCGACCAGCCCCGGCCTGGGGCCGGTGGCGAGCACCTGGATTCCCGGCGGCTCGCCGAAAGTCGCGACTTCCTTGAACGTGCGCTCCGGGCGGACGCGAGGATAGCGGTAGGTCTGAGGCTTCAACGATCCCGTGAGCACCCGCCCCGGTCGGGAGGGCTTGACGAGAAGCTCCTTCAGCTCGAGCGCGGGAGCGAACTCCGGAGACACGGCGAGGACGTCGTCCACGATGCGGAGCGCCTCGCTGCGCTCGCCCGCGGTCAAGGCCATGCGGGCCTCATCCACCCACCGGGCCGCGTCGAACCGACTGCGACCGGGCTCACGCTCGTGAACCACGGTCGGCTGGGACTGCATCGCGCGCAGGGCCCGCTCGATCTCCTGGATGAGGTCGACGATCGAGCGATGGGAAGGCTCGAGCGCCTGCGCGCGCCGCGCGGCTTCGAGCGCCCGCTGCGGCTGCCCCTGGGAGAGGAGGCTCTTCGCGAGGTCGAGATTGGTCGCGTATCCTCGGGACCTCGCTTCCCCCGAGAGCTCGGCGGTGATCGCCGGCGCTCCCATCACCTTCTCGAGCGTCCTCGCCAGATGCGCGAGATCGCGGAACCGCTGGTCGGGACTCTTCTGCAGCACCCGTTCCACCACCTGGACCATCATCGGCGGAAGCCCGAGCTTCCTCTCGTCGAGAGGCGGCGGTGGAGAGTGGACGATCTGGTAGACGAGCCCCGGGATGGTGGTCGCGGTGAAGGGGCGCTCGCCGGTCAGAAGCTCGAAGAGGATTACGCCCACCGCCCACATGTCCGCGCGGTGGTCGACGACCTCGCTCGAGATCTGCTCCGGCGCCATGTAGTTCGGCGTTCCCATGACGAGGCCGGTCTTGGTCTTGATGGTGGAGCCTTCGCCGAGGGCGATGCCGAAGTCGAGGACCTTCGCGGTCCCGCTCGGGAGCACCTGGATGTTTCCGGGCTTCACGTCCCGGTGGATCACCCCCCGCTTGTGCGCGTAGTCGAGACCCCGGCAGATCTGGATGATGACGTTGACGCGATCCTCCAGCCGCCCGGGCTTCTCGTCCTCCATGAGCTGAGCCAGGCTCGCGCCTTCCAGGAGCTCCATCACGATGTAAGGAACTCCTTCGCCCTCGAGCTCCCCGAAGTCGAAGACGGTGACGATGTTCGGGTGCTGGAGGTTCGCCGCCGACTTCGCCTCGCGCTGGAAGCGGCCGCGCATCTCCTCCTCGATGAGGAGCTCCTCCGACATCATCTTGACGGCCACCAGGCGATCGAGCCTAGGGTCGCGGGCCTTGTATACGGTCCCCATGGCGCCGCGGCCGAGCTCCTCCAGGATCTCGTATTTTCCGATCCGGGACGGAGGAGGAGGCATAATGCTATGGTTTCAAAAGGGTTTCGACGCGCGCCCGCGACGTTCATTGTATCACCGGCCTTGGCCCCGACGGGCTCCGGCGCGCGAGCCCGCGGAACAACTAGACAGCGGGGCCCGGCCGCCTTCGCGGAGCTTCGGCGAGCCTCGCCGAAGCCCGAAGGGCGGAGGCGGGAGGGCCCCATCCTCCCCGAGCGGAGCCGTCAGCCCGAAGCGGTGGGGGTGGGGCCCCACCGCCTTGAGTGAAGAGCGAGGCGCCATTGAGGAAGAAAGGAAGCCACATGGGTCAGAGAATCGACGCTTTCAACCAGTTCCGCTCCGAGATGAACGAATCCATCCTTGGAAAAGGAACTCTTCAGACGAAGAGGTTCTTCAACCTCGATGGAGCCGTCTACGAGGACGGGGCCCTGTCCGCGAAGACCAAGGAGCTCCTGGGCCTCACTGCCTCGATGGTCCTTCGGTGCAACGACTGCATCACCTACCACATCCTTCAGTGCCACGAGCGGGGCGTCACGCCGGAAGAAATGGCCGAGGCCCTGGACGTCGCCCTTATCGTCGGAGGCTCGATCGTGATCCCCCACCTCCGCCACGCCCGGGCGATCCTGGACGAGCTCGCCGAAGACGCCTCTTAGATCCTGGTGCTTTCTTACACCAGAATCAGGGTGTGCTCGTGCGGCGGCGGTAGGCTTCGCTTTCGTAGACTTCGGGGTTTACGCAATTCGGCGCGCGCTCGCGGCGGGCGTGGGCGGCGGCGTTCTCGGCGCACATCGTCGCCATCCTGTTCCGGGTGTCGCGGCTCGCGGACGCGATGTGCGGCAGGACGACCACGTTGTCGAGCTCCGCGAGACCGGGGGCCATCGCCGGCTCGTCTTCGAACACATCGAGCCCCGCCCCCGCGATCTGGCCTTCGCGGAGAGCGGTCACCAGCGCCTTCTCGTCCACTATGGGGCCGCGCGCAGTATTGATGAGGTAGGCGGTGGACTTCATCTTCTCGAAGGCGGGGCCGGAGATCATGTGACGCGTCGAGGGATTCAGGTCGGTGTGGATAGAGACGAAGTCGCTCTCCTCGAGAATTCGATCGACCTCCGCGTACTCGACGCCTTCCGTCTTCTCGATCACTTCCCGCAGCGGCGGGTCGTACGCGAGAACCCGCATATCGAAGCCTGTCGAACGGCGGAACACCGCCTGGCCGATGCGGCCGAAGCCGATGATGCCCAGGACCTTTCGCCGCGATTCGCCTCCGGGGCTCACGTCGCCGCCGAGGAAGAGCGAAGGCCCCCAGATCTTGTACCTCCCCTGGCGCATGTAGCGGTCCGCGGGAACGATGTTCCGGGCGACGGACAGGATTAGGGCCCAGGCGAGATCGGCGGTGGTGTCCGTGAGAACACCCGGGGTGTTGGTCACCGGAAGCCCGAGCTCGGTGGCGGCGGCGACGTCGACGTTGTTGTAGCCGACGGCATAATTGGCGACTCCGAGTAGCTTCGCCCCCGCCTCGAGCGCCTCGCGATCGATGCGCTCGGTGAGAAGCGAGACCAGGACGTCGGCGCCGCGGATGCCTTCGAGAAGCTTCCCGCGCGGAACCATATCGTCGTCGGCCGCGACCGCGATCTCGACGTCACCCGTCCTCTTCAGGATCTCGAGGCCGGCATCGGGAATCCGCCGCGTGGCGAATATCTTCGACCTCAAACTCCCACCGCCTCCGCGTCCCCCGTGAACTTTCGGAACCCGTCGGAATCGCGCGATCCCCTCCGGATGCGGGCGACGCCTTCTTCGATGGACCGCATATCGGTCGCGTAGGAGATGCGCACGAAATGCTGACCCTCGCTCTTCAGAACGCCGAAGCTCCGGCGATCGACGGTCGCGATGCCGTGGTAGTAGAGAAGAAAACGCATGAGGAGCGTCGCCGGGCTCGTCCTGCGCTTCCGCTCGGGGGGCAGCGCTTCGTAGAAATCGTGGACCCCCAGATGGCGGCAGACCCCGTCGACGTTGGGAAAGACGTAGAACGCGCCGAGCGGGTTCGCGCAGCGAATCCCCTCGATCTCGTTCAGCGCGGGCACGAGGTAATCCCGCCTTCTTTTGAACTCCGCGACCATGTGGGCCACGACCTCCGCGGTCTTCGGGCTCTCGAAAGCTACCCGCGCCGCCTCTTGAATGAACGGAGGCACGCAGCTCACGAAATTGATGTTGAGCTGTTTGAACATCGCCGCTTCCCGCTTGCTGGGAAGAACGCACCAGCCGAGCCGCCAGCCGGTCATGGCGAACCCCTTCGAGTGTCCGCTCGCGATGATGGTGCGCTCGCGCATTCCCGGAACCGACGCGATCGAGAAGTGGCGGAAGCCGTCGAAGGTGATGTGCTCGTAGATCTCATCGGAGTAGACGCGGCAGTCGGGGTGAGCTTTTCGGCGAACGATCTCGGCGACCCCCTCGAGGAGCTCCTGGGAGAGCACGCCGCCGGTCGGATTCGAGGGCGAGCACAGCATCAGGACCTTGGTCTTGGGCGTGACGAGCTTCTCGAGCTCCTCGGGCGTGAACGCGAAGCCGTTCTCCTCGCGAAGGACGAGCGGCACCGGCGTTGCCCCGAGGTAGGTCACCCAGGATTCATAGATGGGAAACCCGGGGCTGGGATAGATGACCTCGTCCCCGGGGTCCACGTAGCTCATCAGGCTGTAGCCAATCGCGGGCTTCGCTCCGGGAAGGATGATGACCTCGTCAGGATCGACGTCGATTCCACGGGTTCTCTTCACGTGGGCCGCCGTGGCCTCGCGGAGAGCCCGGACCCCGGCGGGATCGGTGTAGTGGGTGTTCCCCTTCAGAATGCTGTCGATACCCGCCTGGTTGATGTGCGGCGCGCTGTCGAAGTCCGGCTCCCCGATGGTGAACCGGATCACCTGTACTCCCCGCGCCTGGGCCCGGGCCACGTCCTCGGAAATGCGGAACGCGTTCTCCGTTCCCATGGCCTCGATTCGCGAAGAAAACACCGCCATTGTCGTCGAGCTCCTCTCAGGTCGTCCGAGCGATAATATGTCTGGGGGTCGCGCCGGGCAAGGGTCAAATCATTGCAGGGGCGCGCTTTGAACGCGGACGCGGGTGGCTGAACCCACTTGTGAACCGCGGCTATCCTCAATATATTGGAGGAGCCTGGAGCACTATACGTGGGTAAATTCATTCCAGTGATTCTGACCGCCCTCCTCGTCCCGGCGAGCTCTCGAGCCGCCGGGAAATCCGCGGCGGGCGCGCCGAACGAGCTCGTCGAGCAGTATTGCGTCAGCTGCCACAACGACGATACCCGGCTCGGCGGGATGAGCCTCGAGGCGTTCGACGCCGAGCACCCCGAGCGCAGCGCCGAGCTCGCCGAGAAGATGATCCGCAAGCTGCGCGCGGGCATGATGCCGCCCACGGGAATGCCGAGGCCGGAAGAGGCCGACGCCCTGGTTTTCGTGGAATCGCTCGAGGGCGCCGTCGACGCCTATGCGAAGGGAGCGCGCCACCCCGGAAGCCGTCCGTCTCAGCGGTTGAATCGAGCGGAGTACGCTCGCCTGGTGAAGGATCTTCTGGGTCTCACCGTCGACCCGGGGGAATGGCTGCCCGAGGATCCCCTGAGCGGGAGCTTCGACAACATCGCCGACGTTCAAACCATGTCTCCGACCCTGATGACGGCCTATCTGACCGCAGCGAGCGAGGTCGCGAGGGAGGCGCTGGGACAGGGCGACGCTCCCGTCATGGCGACGACCTTCACCAACCCTCCCTCGGTCTCCCAGCACGAGTGGGAGACGGTCGAAGGCGCCCCGTTCGGGACCCGCGGAGGCATCAGCGTCCTTCACCACTTCCCCGCGGATGGGAAGTACAAGTTCTCGATGGGGTTCATCTCGGGCTGGGGAGAGCGGTTTCACGACATCGATCTCTCGATCGACGGCGAACAGGTGGCTCTGCTGCGCTACGGAGGCGACATCGACTTCCAGGGCCGCAAGGACTTCCCCATCGCCACCGACGCGATCTTCATCCGCGCCGGCGAGCATCGGGTGACCGCGGCTTTCATCCGGCAGATGGACGGCCCTTACGAAGACCTGATTCGGCCGAATGATTGGTCCCTGACCGGCACCGAGACCAGCTACGGGACGACGGCGCCGCCTCATCTCACGAGCCTGACCCTGGAGGGACCCTACGAAGCCGTGGGAGTCTCCGAGTCCCCTTCCCGGCGGCGGGTGTTCTCGTGCCGGCCGACGTCGCCGGCGGAGGAAAAGCCCTGCGCCGAGAGTATCGTGACCCGGCTCGCGGCGAACGCTTACGGACGGGACGTCGAAGAACACGACGTCTCCGACCTCATGGGCTTCTACACCCTCGGCGCCGAAGAGGGAGGGTTCGAGATCGGGGTTCGGACCGCCCTCGAAGCGATTCTCGTCAGTCCTCACTTCCTCTATCGCATGGAGCGAGAGCCGGCCGAGATCGCTCCGGGCGAGGTCTACCGCATCGCGGATATCGATCTCGCCTCGCGGCTCTCTTTCTTCCTCTGGGGCACCAATCCCGACGAGGAGCTTCTTCGCGTGGCGCGATCGGGAGAGCTCTCGCAGGAGCCCGTGCTGAGGGCACAGACCGCGCGGATGCTCGAGGACCCGCGCTCGGAAGCGCTGGCCACCCGGTTCGCGGCGCAGTGGCTGCGGCTGCAGGATCTCGAGAAGGTCAGTCCCGACGCGTTCTGGTTTCCCAACTACAACCATCAGCTCATGGAGGCGATGCGGCGGGAGACCGAAGTCTTCTTCGATGAGCTCGTGCGGCAGGATCGAAGCCTCCTCGAGCTCTACAGCGCCGACTACAGCTATATGAACGAACGATTGGCGCAGCACTACGGGATTTCGGGCGTGGTCGGAGAGGCGTTCCGGCGGGTGAGCTATCCCGCGAACGAGCGCAAGGGCATTCTGGGACACGGCAGCATTCTCGTGCAGACGTCCCTGGGAAACCGGACGTCGCCGGTGCTGCGCGGCAAGTGGGTCATGGAAGTCCTCCTCGGGACCCCGCCGCCTCCGCCTCCTCCGGACGTGCCCGATCTGGAGAAAACCGAAGGCTCCAAAGACGGCAAGCCGCTGACGACCCGGGAGCGCCTCGAGAAGCACCGCGAGGACCCCACCTGCAACTCCTGCCACACCTTCATCGATCCCATCGGGCTCGCTCTCGACAACTTCGACGTGACGGGGAAATGGCGGATTCGCGAGTACGGCGTCCCCCTCGACACCCGCAGCACGTTCTACGACGGCACCCCCATTGAGACCCCCGAAGACCTCGTCGAGGTCCTTCTCAAGCGGCCGGAGCCCCTGGTGCGGCAGTTCACGGAGAACCTGATGGCCTACGCGCTCGGACGGACGATCACGTACGCCGATCAGCCCACGGTACGAGCGATCGCGGAGAGCGCAGAGCAGAACGGCTACCGCATGTCCTCCTTCATCCAGGGCGTCGTGATGAGCGACGAGTTCCAGATGAAGCAGAAGCCGATGGACACGGACGAGACAGACAGGCCGATGAGCGAACAGAATTAGCGAGTGAGCGAAGAGTGCGTTCAGGCAGCGGGGCCCGGAGGGCCCGTCCTCCCCGCGCGAGGAGCGCGGGGAGCGAGCGCCGGAG